>CAZZAH010000114.1:0-2063 GCA_964652115.1 uncultured bacterium
CCGTCTTCCGACGCCCTTCTCTGCGTGGCGTGGAAGGACTCCGCCGATGTGGTTTGGCGGGAGATTCAGTCGATCCCCGTGAGCGCGGGGGGCAGTGTCGACGTCTTGCTTCGTGACCCGGGACAACGCTTGGGATCCGCCGCGTGGAGTCCCTCTGGTGATCGAATCTTGTACACGAGAACGTTTGGAGATTTTCCCGCGCGGACGAACGCGATCTATTCGATGGATCTGGCGACCGGGGCCGCCGACACCATCCGCTCGGAGGGTGACGCCGCATTCCGTCCGGACTGGTCTCCCGACGGGACGAGAATTGTCTTTAACGCGGATCGGTCCGGCGATTTCGAAATCTACTCCATCGCGATCGACGGCTCCGACGAACGGCAGCTGACCGATGAACCCGGTACCGACGGAAGCCCGCGATGGTCCCCGGACGGAACCAAGATCGCGTTTTCCTCCGCTCGGGCCGGGGACCTCGACCTTTGGGTGATGAATGCGGACGGAAGCGACCCTACTCGGTTGACGACGACCCCTGATGCGGACGGTCAGCCTGCCTGGTCTCCTGACGGAACGCGGATCGCGTTCGTTCGAAGCGTGAACAGTACCGCAGACATCTGGGTGCTCGAACTGGGCGAGTGATCGGGATCAACCGTCGCCGGAACGCTTGCTCGCGCCCCGCGCGTCGACCGTCGCGCCGACGAAGTCGCGGTTCATGCGCGAGATGTTCCACATCTTGATTTCCTTCGGGCAGGCCGCCTCGCACTCGCCGTGATTGGTGCAGCCGCCGAAGCCTTCGGCGTCCATCTGCGCGACCATCTTGCGTGCGCGCTCGAGCCGCTCGGGCTGTCCCTGCGGCAGGCGTCCTAAGTGCGAGATCTTGGCGCTGACGAAGAGCATGGCGCTCGCGTTCGGACACGCGGCCACGCAGGCCCCGCAGCCGATGCAGGCCGCCGCGTCCATCGCGAGGTCGGCCACGGACTTTCCGATCGGAATGACGTTCGCGTCCTGCGGGCTCCCGCTGTTGACGCTGATAAAGCCGCCCGCCTGGATGATGCGGTCGAACGAGGAGCGATCGACCACCAAGTCCTTCAAGACAGGGAAGGCACGCGCGCGCCACGGCTCGATCACGATCGTCTGGCCGTCGCGATAGCGGCGCATGTGAAGCTGGCAGGTGGTGACCCCGTCGTCCGGCCCATGCGGCTCGCCGTTGATCATGAGCGAGCACGCGCCGCAGATCCCTTCGCGGCAATCGTGGTCGAAGGCGACCGGCTCCTTGCCTTCGGACTCGAGTCGTTCGTTCACGCCGTCGAGCATCTCGAGGAAGGAGCTGTCGGGGCTGACCCCTTCGGCGATCAGCTCCTCGAAGCGTCCCTTGGCGCCGGTGCTCGCCTGACGCCAGACCTTGAGCGTGAGGCGCATCGTCGTCTCTTTGTCCTGGCTCATTTGTAACTCCGCTGGGTCGGCTTGACGTGCTCGAAGGAGAGCGGCTCTCGGTGCTGAAGCGGTGCCTTGTCGACGCCCTGCCACTCCCAAACCGCCGCGTGGGAGTAACGCTCGTCGTCACGCTTCGCCTCGCCGTCGTCGGTCTGATACTCGACGCGGAAGTGGCCGCCGCACGACTCCTCGCGCTCCAAGGCATCGCGCGTGATCAGCTCCGCGAACTCCAAGAAGTCGGCCACGCGTCCCGCCTTCTCCAAGCTCTGGTTGAGCGACTCGTTGGCGCCGAGCACGGTCACGTTCTTCCAGAACTCCGCGCGCAGCTCCGGCACGCGAGCGAGGGTGCGCTTCAAGTCCTCGGCCTTCCGGCTCATGCCTACGTTGTCCCACATCAAACGGCCGAGCTCGCGATGGAAGGAGTCGACCGTGCGCTTCCCCTTGATCGCTAAGAGCGACTTGGTCCGCTCGGCGACCTCGGCTTCGACCCGCTTGAACTCCGCGTGCGACGGGTCGACCTTGGGCAGCGGGCTCGAGGCGAGGAAGTGTCCGATGGTGTAGGGGAGGACGAAGTAGCCGTCGGCCAACCCCTGCATCAGCGCGCTCGCGCCGAGCCGGTTCGCGCCGTGATC
>CAZZAH010000114.1:2163-10687 GCA_964652115.1 uncultured bacterium
CGCTCCTTGGCCGCGCGCGAGGCGACGTCGCGCGGAACGAGGTTACCGAAGGCCGGATAGCGCCGCTCGAGGTAGTAGTCGCGGTCGGCGTCCGGAATCTCCGACGCCGCGCGCTTGTCGGCCTTGGTCTTCGGCACCCAGATGCGCCCGTCGTTCCGAAGCGATTCGCTCATCAGCGTGAGCTTCGACTGATGCTCGCCCGCGACCGGGATGCAGGTCGGGTGGATCTGCGTGAAGCAAGGATTGGCGAAGCCCGCCCCGCGGCGATAGGCGCGCCAGATCGAGGTGACGTTGCAGCCCTTGGCGTTGGTCGAGAGGTAGTAGATGTTGCTGTAGCCGCCGGTGGCCAGGACCACCGCGTCGGCGGCGTGCGAGCTGATCGCGCCGGTCACGAGGTCGCGCACCACGATGCCGCGCGCGAAGCCGTCGATCACCACCAGGTCGAGCATCTCGGTTCGCGGGTACATCTCGACTGCGCCGAGCCCGATCTGCCGCTCGAGCGCTTGATACGCGCCCAGAAGCAGCTGCTGTCCGGTCTGGCCACGAGCGTAGAAGGTGCGCGAAACCTGCGCTCCGCCGAAGGAGCGATTCGCGAGCAGGCCGCCGTACTCGCGCGCGAAGGGGACGCCCTGCGCGACGCACTGATCGATGATGCGGACCGAGCACTCGGCCAGGCGATGCACGTTCGCCTCGCGCGCGCGGTAGTCGCCCCCCTTCACCGTGTCGTAGAAGAGGCGCCAGATGCTGTCGCCGTCGTTCTGATAGTTCTTGGCGGCGTTGATGCCGCCCTGGGCCGCGATCGAGTGCGCGCGCCGCGGCGAATCCTGGAAGCAGAAGGTCTTCACCTTGTAGCCGAGCTCGGCCAGCGAGGCGGACGCGGCCCCGCCGGCGAGGCCGGTCCCGACCACGATCACCGAGTACTTCCGCTTGTTCGCCGGATTGACCAGCTTCATGTCGAACCGGTGACGCTCCCACTTCGACTCGATGGGACCGCCGGGAATCTTGGGGTCGAGTTTCATCGCCTCTCCTAGGGGTGGATCCAGCCGAAGAGCACGCCCAGCGGCACCGAAACGAAGCCGAGCGAGATCACGAGGGCGAGGATGCCGCCGGCCGTCTCGAGCTTGGCGATGTGCTCCGGGTGCTCCAGGCCGAGCGTGCGACCGGCGCTCTGAATGCCGTGCCTCAGGTGGAAGAAGAGCGGGATCATCGCCAGGCAGTAGACGATGGTGATGGCCGGATGGGAGAAGCTTCGCGCGACGTTGCCGAAGACGTCACCCTCGGTGAAGAGGCCGGCGTGAGCTCGGCCGACGGTGAGGTGGAGAATGTGGTAGACGACGTAGGCGAAGAGCGCGAGGCCGCCGAGCACCATCGTTCGCGCCGCCAAGGTCGTCTTCATCGTCTTCTGCATCGCGTAGCGCTCCGGACGGGCCGCGCGGTTGGCGGCGGCGAGTCGGAGCGTGGTCACGATGTGCAAGACGACCGCGCCGATCAGCGTCAGCCGAGCGAACCAGAGGAGCGCCATCTCCTTCCTCAGAAGCTCGCCATACCGGGTCAACTTCGCCTTCTCGTGCAGGTCCCCCGGACCTTCCCAGGCCTGCAGATTGCCCAGCATGTGCACGAAGACGAACCCAAACAGGATGGCGCCGGTCACGCCGACCACGACCTTCTTGCCGATCGTGCTTTGGTAGAAGCTGCCGATTCCGCTCATGCGCTCCTTCCTCTTCGTTCACAGGGAACGTCCGGAAAACGCGCCATCCTAGCGTCTG
Organism: uncultured bacterium; assembly: GCA_964652115.1. Lineage (GTDB taxonomy): Bacteria > Eisenbacteria > RBG-16-71-46 > CAIMUX01 > CAIMUX01 > JADJQY01. The sequence goes on from CAZZAH010000114.1 coordinate 3,930, forward strand.
ACCGTGCGAACGGACAGCCGACAACGCGAAAATTCTCGCGGGCGCGCTCGAGGTTAAGGAACGGCTCCGCGATTGGAGGTGCGTGTCTAATGCTTGTGCGGCGGACAGGGAGTGGCGCATTGAGCGATCGCGCGAAGCTCTGTTAGTCTGCCGGGGAAATGAATGAGCCAATGGCGGAGCCCCGCGTCGAACGAGCCGCCGCGCGGCGGGTGCCACGCCCGCCCGGTCCGCACAGCATCCGTGCGCGCATCTTTCTGAGCCTCGCCCTGCTCACCGCGCTGGTCGTGATCGGCCTCTCGCTCCTGATCGAGCGGCAGGCGAGGCGCGCGCTCGAGGCCGAGCTCGACCTGCGGCTGCACGCGGTGGGTGCATCCGCGGTGAGCTTGATCGGTCCGGCCCTCGTGCCTGGGCTGCTCGCCCTCTCGCCCGCGCAAGAGAGCTTTCGCTTGTACCAAGAGCGCAGGCAGATCCTGACCGAGCTCCGTGATCGAACCGGCGTCCGGCGCATCTTCCTCGCCGATCCGAGCGGGCGTTCCTACGTCGACACCGACACACGAATCACGATCGGGGTCGGGCTTCCGCAGCTCCGCACCGATCGCGCGATGGTCGAGCGCACGCTCGGCGGCAGTGCCTCGAGCGGCGCGCTCTTCACCGATCAATCGGGTGAGTACCGGAAGACCGGTTACGTCCCGGTCGAGAGCGGCGGGAAGGTGATCGCCTTGGTCGGCGTCGAGGCCGACGCGCGGTTTCTGGATGCCATCAACGGCCTCAGGCGGCGCGCTCTCTTCACCGGCGCGGCCGCGCTCGCGCTCGCTTTCGTCCTCTCGGCGGTGGTGGCGCGCGGGCTGACGCGTCCGCTCGATCGATTGATGGAATGGGCGCGCAGCTTGGGCCGCGGCGAGCTTTCGCTGCCGGCTCCGGCGGGCGGCAAGGGGGAGATCGGATTCCTCGCGCGCACGCTCGATCAGATGCGGATCGAGATCGAGGCGAGGGACCGCGAGCAGCGCGCGATGGTCGCTGGCGTCGCGCACGAGATCAGAAATCCGCTGAGCGGAATCCGCCTCTACGCCGAGTTGCTCGAGTCGGACACGACCGTGAACGAAGGGCAACGCCGCAGGCTCGAGCGGATCTTGAAGGAGCTCGATCACCTCGGCGCGGTGGTCGATCAGTTCCTACTCTACGCTCGGCCGGCGGAGCCGATGCCGCAGGCGATCGACCTGGGCGCGTTCTTGGATGAGCTGGTGGAATGGCTCCGGCCGCAAGCGGAGCAGCGCGGCGTTTCGCTTGAGCTCGCGCGCGGCGAGCCGGTCTTGGCGATGGTCGACCCGACGCATCTCCGGCAGGTGGCGCACAATCTCCTGCGGAACGCGATCGAAGCGAGCCCGGCCGGCGGCACGGTGAGGGTGGCGAGCGTGCGGCGCGGAGAGCTCTCCGATCTTTCGATCGAGGATGATGGACCCGGCATCGCGCCCGAGGTGCACGCGCGGCTCTTCGAGCCCTTCTTCACCACCAAGACGGCGGGCGCGGGCTTAGGCCTCGCGATCGTGCAGCGGCTCGTGCTCCTCAATCGAGGACAGGTTTCGGCGCTCCCCGGCGAGATTCGAGGGGCGCGCTTCGTCGTGAGCTTGCCGGCGGTTTGACGGAAGGAGCGCTTGAGTGCATCGCGTTCTCGTGATCGAAGATCAGGAAACCCTTCGTGAAGCGATCATCGAGGTGCTGGACAGCATCGGCCTCCACGCCGAAGGCGCCGGCACCGCGGCCGAGGGGATGCGGAAGTTCGAGGAGCGACCCTTCGCCATCGTTCTGACCGACCTTCGCCTCGAGTCGCCCGAGTCGGGTCTCGAAGTGCTGCGCTTCGTCACCGGCCGCGCGCCCAAGACCGAGGTGCTCCTCATGACCGCCTTCGCCACGGTCGAGGTCGCGGTCGCCGCGATGAAAGGCGGCGCGTTCGACTTTCTGGTGAAGCCATTTTCGATGGAGCAGCTCAAGCAGAAGCTCACGCGACTGTCCGCGCTGGTCGAGGAGCGCGCGTCGCTTGATCGCGAGCGGGCGGAGAACGAGGTGCTCCGCCACGAAATCCTGGAGAGCTGGGGCGGAGGCGAGCTGGTCGGAAGGAGCCCGCTCATGCTCGCGCTTCTCCGCCAGATCGAGAAGGTCGCCGACACGCAGAGCTCCGTCCTGATCCTCGGCGAGAGCGGAACGGGGAAGGAGTTGGTCGCTCGCGCGCTTCACCAGAGAAGCGGGCGGCGCGATCGTCCCTTCATCCGCGTCCACTGCGGCGCGTTGGCCGAGGGGGTGCTGGAGAGCGAGCTCTTCGGCCACGAGAAGGGGGCGTTCACCGGCGCGGTGCGCCAGCATCGTGGTCGGTTCGAGCTGGCTGATGGCGGCACGCTGTTGCTGGACGAAATCGGCGAGATCTCGCCGTCGGTGCAGGTGAAGCTCCTGCGTGTGCTGCAAGAGCGGCAGCTCGAGCGCGTCGGCGGTGAGGCGTCGGTCCCGGTCGACGTGCGCGTGATCGCGGCCACGCACCGCGACCTCGAGGCGGAGGTGAAGGCGGGTCGATTCCGGCAAGACCTCTACTATCGCCTCTACGTCATCCCGATCCGGCTGCCGGCACTGCGTGAAAGAAGTGAGGACGTGTCGGTGCTGGCGGAGCACTTCGCCGCGCGCCTCTGCCGCGCGCGAGGGCTCACTCCCGTCACGATCGAGCCTGAGGCATTGAACTTGCTCAGTCGCTATCACTGGCCCGGCAACGTGCGCGAGCTGGAGAACGTGATCGAGCGGGCGCTGGTGCTGTGCGAGGGGAATCGAATCTCGGCGCGTGACCTTCCCTTCGCCGACGCGAGCACGAAGCTCGAGGTGCCTCTGCCGGGCGGCCACCCTCCTCTCCGCGAGGTGGTGGAACAGGTGGAGCGCCAGCTGATTGAGCGGGCGATGCGAGCGGCCGACGGAAACAAATCGGAGGCCGCGCGCCTCCTGGATCTCAAGGCGAGCGTCCTCTACTACAAGCTGGAGAAGTACGGTCTGATCGATCGAATCCGGGAATGACCCTTTCACCACCACATCGGCGCCACCGCGCGATCGCCCTGGGCTTGGTCCTCGGTTTTCTGATGCCCATCGCGCGCCCCGCACGCGCCGATAGCCTCTCGGATGCCCTGCGCTGCCGCGAAGAGGAAACGAAAGCAGAAGCGGCGCGCGACCAACTCCTCGAGCAGGCCGACAGCCTCGGCGCGCGCATCTCGGCGGGCGGAACCTCGGTCAACGACGAGTGGCTGCGCGAGGCCGAAGCGCTTCAACGACGGGCGATGGACCGCGAGCTCGATCTCCTGGTGGTGAAGGACCGCTGCCGTCGCCTGGCCGAACGCGCCGTTCGCGACCTCGACTCCAAGATCGCCGAGTGGGAGTCGCGGCTCTCACGCAACGCCGGCGACGAGCAGCTCGCCACCTCGCTCCTGCTCGCGCGACAATCGCGGGCCGATCTTGCCGCGGGGCTCGAGGCGCCCGCGATCCTGACCTACGCCGACCTGCCCCCCGACAGCAGCGATACCCAGGAGACGCTCGAGGCGAAGCTCCAGTACTATCGCGATGTCGAGGACTACCTCGCGCGCATCGATCAGCGACTCGATCGCCGAGCCAAGGAACTGGAGGCGGAGCAGCGTGTCCTCGAAGAAGCCGGCCGTTTCCTTCGCGACCTCAGCTTCTTGGACGAAGGCGGACGCGTGTCCGCCGACGGCTCGGTGCGGCTCAGAAGCGGCGTCCCCGGCGGTGGAGGCGAGGGACAGGACCGGCCGACCATGCAGATGCCCGGCGATGCTCGCTCGCAGACGCTGGAGTTCGCCCTGCACGCGAGCCCGGCGTCACCGGAGGAGTCAGATCGAATTCGTGCCCTTCTTCAGGGCTATCGCCGCGAGATCGCGCGTGAACGCGAACGGATCGAGGAGAGGACCCAAAGGATTGAGGCCCGCCTGCAGCCCGACACCCGCGCCCCTCGCTGATTCATTCCATCCGCGCCGATGCCGCGCTTGGTCGGACCGCCCTAACCCGGCGGTTCGATGCGCCCCATCAACGTCGCCAGCTTCGTCGTCATCGTCTCGCTTCGTGCTCGCTCGAGTGCTGGCGTTCTGCGCGCTGGCGGCTCTTTCGACTAACGCCCACGCCGAGCCGGGCGAGTGGCGCGGCAACCTCCGCCTCCAGACCTCCTACGGCGGCGACAGCAACGTCTATGAGTCGCTCGAAGAAGCGTCGCGCCGTTCCGATCAGCTCTTTCGCCTGCTGATCGAAGGCGAGGGAGAGAGGCGCGGGCTTCCCCTGGGGATGCGTGCGAGCCTCGGAGCACGCGGCTTCCGCGAGGACTACCGCGAGCTCACCGCGGAGAAGCGAGCTCAAGGCGAGGTCCAGACCGCCCTCACGATGCCACTCTCGGGCAGCGGCGCGCAGGCGCGCTTGGAAGCGGGGCTGACCGCGCGCTCCTATCCTGATGTCGCCGATTCCTTGTCGCGCGACTACGACCGCGGTTGGATCACCGCGGAGAGCGCCGCGCCGCTCGGGCCAAGCGGGATCGTGCACCTGGCCTTTCGGCTCTACTCGCTCGACTTCGATCGAACGAGCCGGCCCGACGAGTGGGGATCGGGGGTCGATCTCTCTTACGAGCATCCGCTGCGTGCGCATCTCTGGGGGAACGTCGGGCTCGAATTCGTCGGCGTTCGACATGGCAGCCCGTCGATCCAGTGGGGCGATCCCGACGAAGGAAGGACCATCACCGTCGGCCCGCCCGACCACCGGGACAACGGTCGCCACGTCCATGTCGGCGTCCGGTGGATGCGTCGTCTGCTGGTGAATCTCCAGTACGGCTATCGCGCGCAGAACAGCAACTCTCTCGGGTCGTCCTTCCATCGGCATGAGGTCCGGTGGTTGGTCGGTGCGCCTTTGCCGCTCGGGCTGACCGCCCAGACCTACGGCAACCTGGAGCACACCGACTACACCGACGCGCATCTCGACGAGGTCTACATCTTCCGCGGCGGGGAAGAGGTCGAAGCACGCGATGACAACAACCAGGTGGTGGTCGGCGTGACGCGGCAGCTCGTGTCCAAGGTCAAGATCGAGTTGCGTCACGGGTGGTACCGCAACGAGTCGCTGCTCCTCGGCAGCTACTACCGAAAGGCGGTCTGGACCCTAGCGCTGGGTTGGGAGAGCGGAAGAGCCTCAGCTTTCTGAGGGCGCGCCGCGAATACCTGACGAGTTTTCGAGGTCGAACCGCCTTCGCGCCGCGACGCCGCGCTCGTGCGATCGACGGAAGTCCCCACTTCGCAGCCTCTTCACGATTGCTTCCCTCGGCCGCCGCTGCTTGGCACGCGACTCACTAGTACAAGGTCGGTGAACCAATGAATATCCCATCGAAGCAAATCGCCGGACTCCTCCTCGCTCTCGTGGCCTCGGCCTGCGGGAGCGATCGTGGCACCGCGCCGGCAGATCTCTCCAACGGTTGGACGGAGCTCCGCTTCCACGAAGCGTCGAGCGGCCCGGGTGGCGAGTTCCAGGATCTGTCCATCGGTAGCGATGGACGTTTGGTTCTCACGGTTGGTGGGGGGGTTGGGCAGTCCGTGCGGGGCCTCCTGGCGGGCGAGAAGCTGGAGACGCTCGCTCGTCTTATCAAAGCCCTTCCCCCCGACTCTTACGCGCCCGCTTCGTGCGAGGCGAGCTACTTCCTCCGCGTCACCGACGCGAACGGCGTTCGTACTTACGCCTCCGGTGCTTGCGATCCCGCGACGCCGAGCGCACTTCTCGCGCTCACCGATCGGCTCTCGATGGTCGCGACCGGCGCGCGCGAGCCGCGAGTACAGCCGGTGCCCTATCGCGTGCTTCTCGCCGGAACCAAGAGCGCCATCCACCACCCCGAGCGTCACGTCGCGCGGAGCCAGGACGAGCTGGTCGCGTTGTTGAATCGGCACGCGGACCGCGGCAGCGTCGCCGTCCCGCGCGTCGACTTCCGCACGAACATGGTGGTGGCGGAGTTCGCGGGCGATGAATCGGCGCAGAGCGCGGTGCTCTCGGTCGGCGCGGTCGAACGGACGATCGAGGACGGCCAGGCGATCGAGGACGGTTGGCTCCGCATCCGTTGGAGCGAGAGCGTTACAGGCCCGGAGTGCGGTGGCTCGATGAGCCAGCCCTTCGTGCTCATCTCGGTTCCTCGACAGAGCGGCGATCTCCTCTTCTCTTCGGAGAGGGTGGTCGCGCCCTGTCTGTGATCGAAGGATTAGTCCAGGAGGGCGGGGGAGACAGGACCGCGCGGTGTGGATGCGGTCCATCGCTCGGGAGAGTCCCCCCTGAACCGCGAGTTTTTACCTCGCCCTCCCCAATTTGAATGGCGGTCGAAGTCGATCGCCAACGCGGTACGGCTGGAAGGGTGGTCGAACGGAGAACCCAGCGATCTGGCACTGAGGTGGCTGGATGCTCCGAACCACTCGCTGACTTGCACAATCAGAGACCTTCCGGCCAAACCTTGTCCCCCGAGAGTCACGGCGATACGGCGATTGCGGTCCGTCGAGGCTCAAGTCGAACAGGGAGCCACCCGGCTCCGATGGAATGTCACAAGAGGAGGATGGTGACAATGAAGAAAGTCCTAATCGCCCTCGTCGGCCTCGCGCTCTCCAGCGCTGCGGCGCTGGCGGATGTGCCGGATCCGAGTCAGTGTTCGGTGTCGCCTTCGGACGCGCTCTTGGGCGTGGTCTGCTGCCCGAACATCCCCTCGGCTCTCACGG
>CAZZAH010000115.1:0-4209 GCA_964652115.1 uncultured bacterium
ACCGACGTCCAGCCGATCGACCCTCCCTACCGCTACACCCAGTGCGGCCTCGACTACGTCTACCTGTTCGGCGTCGAGTACGTCCGCTGCGGCGCGTGCAAGGAGAAGGTGGTTTCGATCCCCAACGAGCAGCACCTGCTTGAGCTGATCGGTGTGCTCGTCGCTCGTTCCGCGCGCGCGCTCGGCCCGATGGAGATTCGGTTCTTGCGCAGCCTTGTCGGCTGGTCGCAGACGGAGCTCGCCGATCGCGTCGCGGTGTCGCGCGTGACGGTCACGCGGTGGGAGCTGGGGACATCACCGGTCGACATCCACGCGGACATCCACCTGCGCCTCGTGTGGGCGGCTGAGTTCAGCAAGCTGCGCGTGAAGTCGAAGGGCCAGCTCTCCCCCGGAACGCTGCTCGAGGGAATCACCGCCATCGCGAATCGCGCCAGCAAGCTCTCGAGCCGGCCGAGGAAGCCACGCATCGAGATCGATGCGGCGAGCGGAGCGGTCAAGCAAGCGGCCTGATACCCATCGCCCTTGGCACGCCCCTCGCTTCGTCCTCGTGTGGTGACGACGCGGCGAGGGGGAGCTGTGGAGAAGGAACGTCGGCGGCGAGGCGGGGTGGTTTACGACCGGAAGGTCGGCCTGGTGCGCGATCGGGGCGGGCCGCGCGAGCGCATTACGGTGGATGGGGTGGAGTCGCTCACCGATCGTGAGCTGCTGGCCGCCGTGCTCGGCAGTGGATATGCCGGCACGCCGGTGAGCGACGTCGCCGACCGCATGCTCCGCGACGGGTCCCTCGAATCGCTCGGTCGTCAAACGCTGAAGGAGCTCAAGCGCATCCGCGGGCTCGGCCTCGCGCGCGCGTGTCAGCTTCTCGCTCTGTTCGAGATCGGACGTCGTGTCTACGGCCGCCTTCAAGCGATCGAGCAGCCGATTCGAAATCCGGAGGACGTGCTTCCGCTGGTGCAGCACTACGCGCGGATGCCGAAGGAGCACTTCCTCTCGGTGATGCTCAACACGCGGCACATGCCGATCGGGGTCGAGCTCGTGTCGGTCGGCTCGCTCAACGCGTCGATCGTGCATCCGCGTGAAGTGTTTCGTCCCGCGGTGCTCGCCGCGGCCGCGAGCCTCGTGCTCGTGCACAACCATCCCTCGGGCGATCCGACGCCGAGCGAGGACGACCTCGAAATCACGCAGCGTCTGCGTCGCGTGGGCGAGATGATGGGGATCGAGGTGCTCGACCACATGATCTTGGGCGCGAGCACCCCGTTTTCGCTGCGGCAGGCGGGGCTGCTTTGACTACCTCGACTCCGGCTGCGCTCCCGTCGGCCCGCGTCGCGCGGCGCTCGCGGCTTGAATCTGCCGCACGCGCGCGAGGTTCGACCGCGCATCGTCCCGCGTGGGATCGAACGCCAACACGCGCGTGTAGGCGTCGGCCGCGCGTGTCCACTCTCCTCGTCGGTCGAAGACGTAGCCGAGGTTGAAGAGCGCGTCCGGATTGTCCGGCCGAAGAGCGAGCGATTGCTCGATCTGGCGCTCCGCTTCGTCGAAGCTGCCCCCGACGGCGAGCCACTGGCCGTAGTTGTTCCGTGCGCCCCACGAACGCGGATTTCCGCGGAGGACCTCACTCCAGAAGCGGCCTGAGTCGTGATACACGCGCGCGTGGAGCGGCGTGAGCGCGAGCGAGGGCAGGAGCCACACCAGCGGCGCCCAACGCAGCAGGGGGCGCGCCAGCGACCACGCGAGCGAGAGGAGCGCGAGCCAGAAGCTCCAGCTCGGCCAGTAGAGGAAGTGATCGGCGACGAAGGAGTGGTCCATGTAGCCGAAGGGAACGATGCCCGAGGTCGGCAGCAGACTGAGCAAGAACTGCGCGAGGCCGAAGGCGACCCAGGGGACTCGCGCGCGAGCCCGAATCACCAGCGCGACAGCGCACACCAGCGCGAGCAGCGCGATCACGCCGGGCACGCGCATCGCCGCGATCTCCCAACGCGGATAGAGCGGCGAGAGGCCGACCGGCAGAAGCAGCGTCTTGATCGCGTGGATCACGCCCGCCGCCGCGATCCAGACGCGATCGAGCGGTCCGACGTCGCTCGTCACTGCCGCGCCGTGTTCTCGAAAGATAGTGAGCGCGCTCATCCCGATCGCCGGCACGAAGAGCCCCGCGTGGGCGAGCCACGGCAGCCAAGACCGCGACGACGGACCGCGTGGGCCGACCCGGGTCGTGCTCGCATCGCTGTGACCCTGCGTGCGCCGGAGCGTCCACTCGAGCAGAAGCATCGTGACCGGCAGGGTCACCGCCGTCGTCTTCGAGACGAGAGCCAAGCTGGCCGCGAGGAACACCAACGCGTAGCGCGCGAGACCTCCATCGCGCCGCCAGGACAGAAACGCGAGCAGCGCGGCGAAGGAGAAGATGCCCGCGAGGAGGTTCTTCCGCTCCGCGAGCCATGCCACGCTCGCGACCTGCAGCGGATGGAGCGCGAAGAGCGCCGTGACCGACAGCGCGAGCCACGGCTCGAGCCCCAGCCGGAGCAGCACGCGGAGTCCCAACCAGACCGCGAGCAGGTGGAGCAGCACCTGATCGAGGTGATAGCCCCACGCACGCGTTCCCCAGAGCTTCGACTCGAGCCAGAAGGTCGAAAAGACCATCGGGTAGACCTGCGGCGTGTCGAAGCTGGTCCAGATCCGCGCGAGAGCGTCAGGCTGCTGATAGAGCGGCGCCCCGACGTACTCCGGGTCGTCCCAATTCAAGACCTCGAAGCCGATCGTCCCGGCGAAGAGGGCGACGGTGAGCGCCAAAAGCAGAAGCCGAGCCGCCGCGAATCCGCGGGGAAGCGGCGTGCTTCCGAAGCTCGATTGCACGACTCGCGGCAAGAGACCCCCTCTCGGGACTCTCTTACCTTACGAGCAGCACCCGTGTCGCGGGAGGATTCGGCGACTTGCCGTCGAGGGGCACGAGCCGCACGTAGTACGAGCCGCTCGCGAGCCGATGTCCGGCCGCGTCACGCCCACTCCAGACGAAGAGATCGTTGCGCCGTTTCCGGATCACGTCGCTCCCGTCCCCGCCAGGGCCGGTCCGCGCGAGACGGCGACCGTCTATGCCCAGAATCTCGATCGCCCACGCTTCGGTGAGCGGCACCGAAGGGCGCAACCCGACGTCGACGGTGGACGGGTTCGGCCAGACCCAGAGCTCGGGCGCTCGCTCCGGCAAGAGGGTGGGAGCGTCGGCGGTGTTCTGCTTCCAGTAGAAACGCCGCTTGCCGGGTGTGCACAGGGTCCGAAGGTTGCCCCGATCGATCGCCTGCACGCGCCAGTAGTAGAAGCGGTTCGGGATCAAGAACGGGTTGGTCAGGGTCAGCTCACTCTGCAAGGTCGCCGGCTGCGAGGACCCGCCGATGAAGAGGCTGTCGCCCGCGATCGTGAGCTGATAGGAGACTCGATCGCCCGGCTCGGGATCGTAGGAGTCTTCCCAATCGAAGTGAAGTGGCGCTCCGGTCAAGAGGGTGTCCCCATGGTCGGGCGCGAGGAGAGCGAAGTTCCCGGGGGGCACATGGAAGTGCGCGCGGTAGGTGTTGCGCGCGTTTTCGAGCGCGCTCAGCACGTTCACGCGATGATCCTCGTCCGCCCAGCCCCCGCGCATCTCGACGAAGACGCCGAGCGAATCGATCCAATCGAGCCAATGCGCCGCGGCGACCGTGCTCTGCTGCGGCAGGGCATCCATCGTGAAATAGACCGGGCTCGTGTGCGCGAAGAGTGCCGGGCTCGCCGCGACCGGGTTGCTGGTCGTTCCGTCGACGCGAACCGCTACCCAGGAGGATCGATCGAGCTGGATCGTCGTGTCGATCGTCTGGTCGGTCGCGCCGATGCTCGGGGTCAGGTTGATGGTCTGAACGACCTCGCCGTTCCGGATCACCTTCGCGGTCTGTACCCCCAGGACGGAGAAGACCCGGAAGTGGACTGCAGCCGTGACGCTGGGTCCGGAGACGAGCACTTCCGAGCCCGCTTCGACTCCATTCACCGTAAAGTCGAGGATGAAGGGGAAGTTGGTCACAAACGACCGACCGGCGCGAAGCCCGAGCACGTAATCGGACGGCGTGTTCGACGGGCCCGGCTCCCTGACGTAGCTCCGGTAGCCCCCCATCGGCTTGATGAAGTAGCTGTCGATGCGGCTGTCGGTGCCGCCGCCCGCGGGTACCTGGAAGCCGCAGTTCAAGAGCGCGTACC
>CAZZAH010000115.1:4219-10633 GCA_964652115.1 uncultured bacterium
GTCGATCAGCGGCGAGTCCGGCGCCAGTCGTACGTCGTCGTTCAGGTTGCCGTAGGACGCGATGTCGTAAACGTCCAGCGCTCCGTTGGCCGCCAGCACCGGAATCTCTCTCGCGAGGCCCCACGCGGGCCAGCCGTTGTCGTCGTAGAAGTTCGCGCCGTTGATCGGGTGGCAGAGCGACATCGCTTCGTCCGCCTCGGGACTCCATTCGGCGCGGAGATCGGTCAGCATCGGGTACGCCGCCTCAGGCGGGAGGCAGCAGCCGTAGGTCAGGCTGTCCTTCAGGCCCAGCAGCGCGACGTGCCCGTACGCCTGATTCCGAAACTCGGTCGAGTAGTAGAGCGTCGCCGCGGCGGAGCTCGCGGGGTCGGCGCCACCGCGGAAGTTGTATCCGTTATCGAGGAGCCAGGTCATGTTGACCCCTTCGACTCCGGCGAGGAAGTGCGAGTCCTGCGCGTCGATCTGATAGTCGACCGGCGGGTGGTGCGTGTGGACGTGCGCGTCGCCGCTGAACCACCCCATCGAGTTGAGGTCGATCAGGCGCGGCAGGGTCACGACGAGGGTGGTGTCGGAGTGGAGGTTCATCACCGTCCGGAAAGGCGCGTACTCGAAACCGTGCGAGATCGCGCTCCGGGTGGTGCCCGGCACCAGGGACATGGTGTCGTCGCCGGCGGTGTAGAAGTAGGCCCGCATGTAGGTGCTGCCGTAGTAGGCGAAGGCGGTCGAGTCGGGGCCGGTGGGCCACGAGGCGCCGTTCCCATCCACCACGTGGACGCGAGCGGGGAGCGGGGCTCCCTCGGTGTCCCGGACCTGCAGCGTGATGACGTGGGCCTCAGCCTCAACCGCAACACCGACCGCGATCACGGCGCCGACCAGATACAGAAACGCCGCGCGCAGCCGCGCGGTGAAATTCGGCATGGGAAGACCCCCTGGAAACAACCACTCTTCCCGCAGCTTGCACTTGGTGGGGGAAAGTATAGGGGAGCTCCCCGCTCGCTCATCCCATCTTTTACGCAAGTACGTACTTTTCATCTCGCCCTAACGCCGCTCCGGTCCCCCGGGGTCGATCGGCTACACTTAATGGCGCGTGGTCGAGCTGGCCACCGCCACACGGAGGAAGGAACAACGGAGCCTCAGATGAACCCAATGCATTGTCCGCGAGCTCGCTCGCTCGTTTTCGCTCTCGGGTTGGGCCTGGCTGCGGCCGGGTCGGCCTCGGCCTCGGTCATCGGACTTGCCGGTTACACCTTTGACCCGATCCAGGGGGAGCCGGCCATCGCGGCGGCGCTCCAGTCGCCGAGGGTCGCGGGTCCGGCGCTCTACATCGTGCAGTTCAGCGGTCCGGTCGAGGAGAGCTGGAAGGCGAAGCTGACCGCCGGCGGACCGACCATCGAAGGCTATCTGCCGGAGAACGCGTTCTTGGTCCGGATGGATCGCGCGCAGAGCCAAGTCGCCGCGCGCCTCGCCGAGGTGCGTTGGGTCGGCCTCTACCACACCGCGTATCGAATCAGCCCAGAGATCGGGAACGTCGCCTTCATCGATCCGGCGCGGGCGAACGATCCGCTGCACACGCTGAACGTGATGGTGGCGGAGAACCTCTTCACCACGGCGGCGGCGGCCGGCGCGTTGGGCAGCGTGCTCGAGGTCGCGAATGACCCTTCGCTTCCGATGTTCGTCATCCACATCGATCCGGCGCGCATCGCCGAGCTGGCCGCGCTGACCGAGGTGATCTGGATCGAGGAGGCGCCCGAGAACTTCGTGCAGAACTCGACCACGAAATGGGTGATCCAGTCGAACGTCAGCAACCAGACGCCGGTCTGGAATCAGGACATCTTCGGCGAGGGCCAGATCCTCGCCGCGATGGACTCGGGCCTCGACTACAACAGCTGCTGGTTCCGCGACACCGGCGCAGCGCCTCCGGGGCCTTCGCACCGCAAGGTGATCGACTACAAGACCTGGGGCGGCGTTGCCTACGACGGATGCGATGTCGGTCACGGAACGCACGTCGTCGGCACCGCGGTCGGCGATCAGTCGTTCATCAACCCCGGCTCGTTCACGTTCAACGGTATGGCCTACAAGGCCAAGGTCGCGTTCCAGGACATCGGGATCGACAACACGAGCACCTGCTCGTCAGGCTCGGTCAACGCTCCGGGCTCGCTTACGAATGCCTTCACCGACGCGTACGACCTGGGCGCGCGCGTGCACACGAACAGCTGGGGCTCGAGCCTCCACTTCTACAATGGCCACTGCGCGAACGTGGACAACTTCATGTGGAGCCACCCCGACTTCCTGATCTGCTACTCCAACGGGAACAACGGACCGGGCGGGGGGACCGTCGGAACGCCGACCTCGGCGAAGAACTGCGTCAGCGTCGGCGCAACCGAGCAGGCGAACCGCCAGCACATCGTCGCCGGTTACTCGAGCCGCGGTCCGACCAATGACGGACGCATCAAGCCGACGGTGATGGCGCCGGGCGGCGCGGGCAACACCTCGATCATCTCGGCCAACAATGACCCCGGGAATCCGCCGGCCGAGACTTGCCTCTCGCAGGGCAATCCCTACTTCCAGGGCACCTCGATGGCGACTCCGGCCGTCGCGGGCAGCGCGCTCCTCGTCCGGGACTACTTCGCGCAGGGCTTCTATCCGCTTGGAGCCGCGGGCGGCGATGCGCTCTTGCCCTCGGCCGCGCTGGTCAAGGCGATGCTCGTCAACTCCGGACAAGACATGGGGACGCTCGATCAGCCCAACAACAACGAAGGCTGGGGTCGCATTCTCCTCAACGACACCTTCTTCTTCGACGGCGACGACCGCGAGCTTCGCGTCGAGGACGAGACGTTGGGCTTGGCGACCGGCGAGCAGGCGGTCTTCCACTACGAGGTCGACGCCGACTTCGAGCCGCTCGAGATCACGCTCGTCTGGACCGACTATCCGGCCACGACCGGCGCGAACCCGGCGATCGTGAACAACCTCAACCTCACCGTGCAGTCGCCCGGCGGCACCATCTATCGCGGCAACGTCTACAGCGGCGGCGAGTCGACCACCGGCGGATCGGCCGACAACCTCAACGTCGAGGAGTGCGTGCGTCGGGCCACGCCGGAGCTCGGCACGTGGATCATCACGGTCGACGCGGCCAATGTTCCGCAGGGTGGGCACCAGCCCTTCGCGTTGGTCGCGGCCGGTGGCTTCGGCAACTGGCCGGCGTCGACCGCGGTCGGCGACGGCGAGATCAAGACGGCGCTGCAGCTCTTCCCCGCGCAGCCGAATCCTTCGAGCGGGATCTCGACGTTGCGCTTCCGGCTCGCGAACGCGGGCGTCGCGCGGCTCAACGTGTTCGACGCCGCGGGGCGTCGGGTCGCGCGCATCGCCGACGCGGCGATGTCGGCCGGGGATCACTCCTTCGTGTGGGACGGACGCGCGAGCAACGGCGCACCGGCAGCGAACGGCGTCTACTTCTATCGCCTCGAGGCGGGTGGAAGCGCGATCACGCGAAAGCTGATCCTCGCGCACTGATCGATCGGCACACTAGTCGATCGGCACACTGGTCGATCGGCAAGAGTGAGTGATGAGCCGCGCGATGGGCATGCCCCTCGCGCGGTTCGCGCAATCGGCGCCCCGCGGTCGGAGCCCTCATGCGATGCAGGCGATCGAGTCGAGAGGACGGCGGAGAAAGGTGGTGCGGAAGAGGGGAGTCGAACCCCTACGAGGTATCCCTCACTGGCACCTGAAGCCAGCGCGTCTGCCATTCCGCCACTTCCGCATGCGGAGTCGGCATCCTACGGAACGACCTAGAGACTGTCAACGATCCCAATTGCGCCTGTTTCGCGCGTTCTGTTAAGCCTTGCCAATGAAGCCCACTCCGAACGACGCCGACCGCCTTCTCCTCGCCAATCGCAAGGCTCGGCACGAGTATGAAATCCTGGACAAGATCGAGGCTGGGCTCGTGCTGCTCGGCACCGAGATCAAGAGCATCCGGGACAACCGCGTCAACATGGGCGATGCCTACGCGGTGATCGAAGGGGACGAGGCGTGGCTGATCCAGCTCCACATCAGCCCCTATCCGCAGGCGAATCAGTTCAACCACGATCCTCTGCGCAAGCGAAAGCTCCTCCTCCACAAGAAGGAGATCAAGCGACTGCGGACGAAGGTGCAGGAGCGAGGGCTCACGCTCATTCCGCTCGACCTTCACCTGAAGGACAACAAGGTCAAGGTCGAGCTCGGGATCGGGCGAGGAAAGAAGCTCCACGACAAGCGCGCCGCCCAGGCCGAACGTGACGCATCGCGCGAGATGGACCGCGCGCGGCGGGGCCGCGATACATGAGCGACGCTCGGCCGCGCGGAATCCGCGCAGCTCGGTGGGGCCATTGGTGGGCGGTGCGATCGATGCGCGCGCTCGTCGTCCTGCTGTTCGTGGCGCTCGGTGTCTCCACCTCGCACGCACAGGGGCATCGCGAGCTTCCGTCGCTGAGCACGCTCGATTCGCTTCGCGTTTCGTACCAGGATGGCCGGCCGCGCCAGAGCTTTTCGCTCGCCCATCGCGCGGAAGGGGATTTTATCGACCTCGCGGATCTGGGCCGCGCGCTCGGCGAGGGCTTCTCGTGGGATCCCGAGAGCTATCGAGGAAGCATCTCCTTCGATTCGGTCAGCGTCGGGTTCGTGCTCGACTCGCCGCTATTCTGGACGTCAGGTCGCGTGGTGCAGGCCGCGCCGCCGGTGCGCTATCAGGACGAGCGCGTCTGGATGCCCCTTTCGTTCATCGAGTCGGTCGTGCTGCCGCGAATGAAGACGCGCGCGCGATGGGACCGCGCGACCGGATCGCTTCTCATCGTGGGGCAAGGGCCGTGGCTCGAATCGGTCGAAGTCCACTCCAACGCGGGGCGCCTCGTCGTAACCCTCACGCCGATCGCGGAGCCGATGCAGCATCGCGTGCGCTGGGACCCTTCGGGCACGCTCTCGATCGAGGTGGAGGGGCTCGCACTCTCGCCGAACTTCGAGGCGCCGAGCGGTCGCGTGGCCGATCTCGGGCGACTGCGCGTGACCCCGCGGCCAAAGGGTGTGACGGTCCAGCTCTCGCTCGATCCGGTGTGGGTGGGAGTGCGGACTCGGCGCACGGGCAATACGCTCACCGCCGAGCTGACGCGTAGCCGTCGTGATCTCGAAGGCTTGGGCTTCGAAGCGCTCAACATCTATCCCGAGTCGCGCGGACGACAGCGAGTCGGCCAGCCGCGGCGCATCCTGCTCGAGGTGGGAAGCGGCGGCGATGCGGCGGGCGCGCAGTACCTGCAAAACCTCGCCGCCGCGCTCGAGAACGCGCTCACGATGGACTTCGGTCATGAAGTGCTGCGCATCCCCGATCGAGAGGCCGAGGGTCGTGGATCGAGCCCCAAGAATCGGCCGGAGATTCCGTCGTTGCCCGAGGCCGACTGCTGGATCGGCCTGCGGCTCGAGCGCTATCCATCGACTTCCGAGCCGGCGTTCGTCTTCGTTTGTCCGAGCGCGCCGACTCACTGGAACGAGCTCAACGCGATGGTCGGAGTGCGCGCGGAGCAGACCGACGCCGAGGTGAGCGAAGCCGAGCGACGCTCGAGCGCCTACAACACCGCGACTGCCTTGACCGGCGTGCAGCCCGCGCCCTGGGGAGCGGCCGTGCGGAACTACCAGGGCGCGTCAAGCTCCCTGGCGCAGACCCTCGCCGATCATCTCGGAGTAGAGATGGGGTCGCGGCGGCTCACCGTTCTCTCGCGCCCGGCACGTATCTTTCGCGGCATGTCGATGCCCGCGGTGTTGCTCTATCCTCTGTCGCTCGGCGATGCCGACGGCGTCGCGGCCTTGAGCGATCGGGATCTGCTCGAGCGCACGGCGCGAAGCCTCGCGTTCGGCCTCGACGAATTCCTGCTCGCGCATCCGGGGGAGAATTAGCGATGGCGCAGCGGATCTTCCTCTTTCTCGGAGTGGCGCTCCTGGTGCTGGTGGGGGTGCTCTACTTCGTCGGACGCGGCCGCATCGAGTCGACCTCGAGCCGTCCGCGCGCGCGAGCGCTCGAGCAGACGACTCGAATCGAAGAGCAGGATCTTTTCTTCGGCGACTCTTCGCGCATCGGCTTCGTGCGTGAGCGGCGCGCGGTCGCCTCGGGCCGGAACCTCGAGTCGCGCGCGAAGGCATTGGTGCGCGAGTTGGCGCGCGGTCCGCTCGAGGGCGGGCTGCCGGTCCTT
Source organism: uncultured bacterium (assembly GCA_964652115.1). Classification (GTDB taxonomy): domain Bacteria; phylum Eisenbacteria; class RBG-16-71-46; order CAIMUX01; family CAIMUX01; genus JADJQY01. The sequence continues at coordinate 10,429 of CAZZAH010000115.1, forward strand.
CCGCGCGAGGCGAAGCTCGAGCATGCCTTCCTAGATCGCTGGGGCGTGGCCTATCTCGACTTCTCGCCCTCGATCCTCGAGGCGCGGCGCTACGACGGACAAGAGTGGCTGCTGATCGGCGCGGTCGTGCGTTCGGTCTGCACCAACTTCCCCGAGGTGCGCGCGGTGCGCTTCATGGTCGGCGGCGAGGTGGTCTCGAGTCTCT
>CAZZAH010000116.1:0-2635 GCA_964652115.1 uncultured bacterium
GAGTCCCGCGACGGAATTGTTTGGGCCGAGGATCAGAGAGCTTGGGCACTGCCGCTGCATGGGTCGCCTCCCGCTGGCTTGAACCGCGATCTTAGCGAAGCGAGCGCGCCGGCGCCGCCTAGTTCGTGAACTCTCTCTTGGAGCTCAACGGATACGAAGGAGCTTTCGACTGAAGGATTGGTCGCCGGCGCGAAGCCGGACGAAGTAGACGCCGGCGCCGGCCTGGTACCCATCATCGTTTCGCCCGTTCCATTCGACCACGTGCGCGCCCGGCTCCAGCATTCCGTCGACCAGGGAGCGCACCCGACGGCCGCCGACGTCGACGATCTCGAGCCGCGCCATCGAGGGACGCGCGAGGCTGAAGTGGAGCTGCGCCGTCCGGCCGAAGGGATTCGGGCTTGTGGGCAGGAGCTCGGTCCGCGTGGGCAGAACCGCATCCCCGACGTCGGTGGTGACGATGCCGGGGTCGAGCACCAGCTCATCGACGTACCAGCCGATCTGCCCGACGAAGCCATCGCTGCCGAAGCGGAAGCGGATCTGCGTCGTCTGGCCCGCGAAGGGCGCGAGGTCGAACATCGTCTGAATCCAGCCCTGCGGTCCCGACCAACAGGGGCTGAGCGGCGGGAGCGGATTCTGCGAGCTCGGCATCAGCGTGTGCGTGTATCCGCCTTGCGGCTCGAGCAGGCTCCAGCTTTGCCCGCCGTCGGTCGTGACCTGGGCGAGGCCGGCGTCCCACGCGCGATGGCCGGTGTCCTCCTCCGCCTGAATCCAGAAGAAGCACTTGAGGTAGGCGCCGACCGCGAGGGTCATCGAGGGGAGGAGGAGCGCGCCGTCGGCGTAGTCGGCGTAGGGCTCGTTGCCGACGTCGCCGAATTTCCACGAGTGCGTGCCGTACTTGCTCCGCTGCGTGGAGAGATGCCACTGATCGACGTAGTTCTCGGTCGGCGCGTTGTGCAACAGATCCTGCACGCCGTGCTCCGCGTCGTTTCGCCAGACGTGTGTAACGTTGAAGGTGTGATAACCGCTCGTCGGGTTGTAACCGACGTTCGGCACCAAGGCCGAGTCGGTCGCCTTGATGCGGTACAGGATCACGTCTCCCTCGCCGACCGGGCCGATCCAAGTGCCGCCATAGAGATCCGCGTTCCCTTCGTGCGCGAGGGCGAAGGACGATTGATCGACCCCGTTCCGCTTCCACTCGACCGTCACGGTCGACAGGGTCTGGTTGTCCTGCGCGTGCGCTTCGACCGCGATCGGCCAGGTCGCGAACGCGCGATCGAAGATCGGATCGTGCTGCACCGTGGGTGGCGTTCCATCGAGCTCGACCCGGAACAGATGCTGGTTCGCGGGCGCGTTGTCGGGCGAAGTATCGGAGAGGCCGAGTGTGTCGGCGAACGCGGAGATCCAGTAGCGCACCTCGGTGCCGAGCGGCTGTCCCGGGAGGATCGCGCGGAACTCGCGGATCGATCCGGTCGGCGTCATCGCGAGGCGATCGGGTCCGTGGGTCGGGCTTCCTCCGACCGGGCCAGAGGAGTAGTAGATCGCGAGCGAATCGGTCACGAGGTCGGCCGGACAGTCGAACACCGCCGTGATCGGCAGGGGAACGTTCGATTGGTCGGTGTCGCGATGCGCTTGATGCACGATCTGAAGCACGTAGCCGGGCCCGAGATTGTGGCGTCGGAAGGCGGGCAGAATTTGAATCGAGTGCGGCGTGCCGTCGAGCAGCGTTCCGTTGTCGTCGTCGACCGCGAGGAGATCGTAGAGATAGCCCTCGAAGGTGGTGCTTCGTCCGGATAAGGCGTCGTGAAAGAGGCGATCCGCCAACGCCGGGCCCGCGACGGGGCCGTACTTCGCCGAGAGGTTTTCGCGCATGTGCCAGAGCGCGCCGCCGATCACCTGTCCCAAGCAGTGCCCTTCGTTGTTGCACTCGGGCGCGGGGAATTGCATCTCGTTGTCGAGGTTCCGAAGGTAGGTGCCGGGGCCATTCATGCCGCGGCCCATGTGCGCCTGGCCGGTCAAGCTGCAGGCGTGATAGTCGGCGAAGCCTTCGTGCTCCGCGCTGGTGGCGAAGACCGGAGCGAAGCAGAACTGCACGTCGCCGTGGCCGTACTCGTGATAGACGACGTCGGGCACCTGTGCGGTGTTCGCGCAGCCGCCTCCCGCGTGGAAGAAGTTCACGCCGGTGCCGTCCCAGAAGGCGTTGCAGGTCTGGTTGATGTTCACGTTGACCGGCATCTCGTAGTCGAGCGCGGTGAAGCTCGGGTCGATCGCCGCGACCCAGTCGTGAACGATGTTGGTGTGGTAGAACGCGTCGCGCTCGCACGCCTCGCTGTTGAGGTCGTTCCAGTGGATGAGGAGCGGCGTGCCCGGCATCGCTTGTGCGCTGAAGCTCGGATTCGCTCCGGCCGTGTCGTTGATCTTGGCGAAGCGGCCGCCCAAGACCGAGGTCACCTGACGCGGAAAGGCGTCCGATGCGTGCAACGACCAGTTGCCGCTCTCGTCGGAGTAGGTCGAGCCGAGGCCCAGGATCGACACGCGGAGATCTTCGAACGCGCGCGTGACCAAGGGATCGGTGGGGAGGACGAGCTGCACCTCGCCCTCGGCATGACCGGAGAAGTCGGCACCGGAGAAGTCGGCA
>CAZZAH010000116.1:2735-6934 GCA_964652115.1 uncultured bacterium
GAGAAGTCGGCATAGAGGAACTCGTTCTCTCGCGAGAGAAGCTCTCCGGAATGCGCGTCGATCGTGCTGACGAAGCGCGCCGGCGGATCGGCCAGCTCGGTGCGCACGCGGTAGATCAAGCGCGCGCCGCCTTGCCAGGCAATCCAGGCGAGGTGATCGGAGCGGTCGGGTCCCGCGGCAAGAAGCGATCCCGGCTCCTGGTGCGCCTGAACGAAGGGCGGCAGATCGGCGACGGAGCGGAGGCTGCTCGCGGCCAGGCCTTCATTCCGAAGCGCTTCCTCCGCCGCCTCGCGCGCTTCCGGCAGAGCGAGGCTGGGCGAGGCGTTCTCGATCGGCGAGGGGACGAGCTCGAAGGAGTAGAAGAGCAGATTGCCGCGTCCGTCGTAGCGCAGGTCGGCGCGCGTGCCCTCGATCGGCAAGCCGTCGAATGTCTCCTGATAGATCACCCACCACACGCCGTGCTTCCACTCGATCACGAGCGGCGAGAGGCTCGAGGCAGCCGGCAGCTCCGGTCGCGTGAGCTGAATGCGCGTGTATTGCATTCGGCTCATCGCATCGATCGCCCGCACATCGAGCGAGGTGGTCGCGCGCTCGCCCTTCGCCCCGAGCCCCGCGCCGGCCGGAATCTCTCGCGCCGGAATCTCCCGCAGCAGGGGGATCGATTGCTCCGCCCGCGGACCCCGCTCGATGCGAGCCAACTCCGACTGCGGCGCGACCGCGAGCGCGGTGCTGAAGGAGACGGCGACCAAGGCCGACGACAGGAAGGCGAGGCGCATGCGTGACTCCTCATCGAAACGTGAGCCCCGCCGTGGGGCGGGATAGAGGCGAGGGGAACGCGCCAATTGTAGACGAGCATGGCGCGCGGCCGGAAGGCTGGGCCGCCTGATCGATGCGTCGTCTATACTGGGCTTCTCCGGGGTTCGTGCTTCTCCTTCGCCCAATCCGCGCCGGTGAAGGGAGAGGGGAAACTTGCTACGACCACTTGGCCTTGCCCTCGTGTGCGCGGCGGCCTTCGTGCCGGCGGATTCGCCTTGCGCCGAGCGACCGGCGTTCCAGCGCATCACGCCCAACGACGGCCTCTCGAGCAGCTTCGTCAACGCGATCTTGCAGGACCGCCAAGGCTTCCTCTGGTTCGGCACCAACGACGGGCTGAATCGATACGACGGGTACGAATTCCGCGTCTTTCGCTTCCATCCCGAGTCGCCGGGCGGCATCGGCGGGAGCTTCATCAGCGGCTTGACCGAGGACGATCGCGGCGGGCTGTGGATCGCCCTCGGCGCAGGGGGAGTCGATCGCTTCGACCCGGCGACGGAGCGTTTCACGCACCTCACGCTGGCGGATGAAGGAGCGAACCCCGCGAACGCATCGCTGATTCGAGCGACTCCGGGCGCGGTATGGATCGCGGCGACGACCGGGCTCTGGCGCGTTCCGCTGGTTGAGGCCACGCCACCCATCACGAGCGGATGGCGGCGCCGCACGCAGGAAGTGCCGGAGCTCACGGCGTCGCGCGTGCAACCTTCCGGTGAGTCGGGCTCGATCGAGGGAACGACCGCGATGGCCGAGGGCGCGGCGGACGAGCTCTGGATCGGAACCTCATCGGGCGCGCTCTATCGGGCGGGGGCGTCGCGCGTCGAGTCGATCGACGTCGCTCTCCGTGGCCGCGAAATCACCGGCCTCGAGCGAGAGGACGACGGGCGCCTCTGGATCGCCACGCGCGGCGCCGGGCTCCTCTCGCGTGACGCCGCGACCGGTCGCCTCGAGCGCTTCGCCACGGAGCCGAGCGACTCAAGCATCTCCGGCCTCGTTCGCGCGCGAGATGGTGCGCTCTGGTTCGTGTCGTCGCGCGGTCGATTGCATCGCGTCGAACCATGGAGCGGCTCGGATCGCGCGTTCGAGCTCCCGGGCGCGGGTCGACTTCTCGCGCTCGAGGCGGCGCCCGACAGCGGGGTCGTGCTCGGCACCTCGAGCGGAATCGTCTTTCTGCGCGGCGATCGCACGAGCCGCGCCGGTTTCGATCCGACCGATCCGGCGAGCCTCGGCAGCAACCTCATTCCGACCTTGGCTTGGGATCGGGCCGGGGGACTTTGGGCCGCGGCGAGCGGCAGTGGCGTCAGTCGACTCGATCCGCATCGCGTGCGCTTCACCTCCTCGCGCGGCTGGGACGGTGACGCGAACCCCGCGGCCTCACAGGTCAACGCGATCCTGCAGGAGGATGACGGCGCACTTTGGCTCGGATGCACCGGAGGATTGCTGCGCTTCGACGCGCGCGGGCAGCGCATTCCCGTGGACGATCGCGCGCTCCCGCATGTCCCGATCCTCAGCCTCGCTCGTGGAAACGATGGAGGCCTCTGGGTCGGAACTGGGGGCGGTCTCCATCGATCCGGACGCGACGGAAGGTTCGGGCTCGTGCGACGCACCGACACTCAAGTGGCCGCCATCGTCGAGGAGCCGAACGGCATCGTCTGGTATGGCTGCGGCAAGGGTCTGGTCCGCTTCGACCCGCGCGACGGAAGCGAGCGCGTCTATCACTCCGATCCCGACGATCCGCGAAGCCTGCCCTCCAATCTGGTGGCCGCGCTCGTGCTCGATGCCGGGGGCGAGCTGTGGGTGGGCACGCTGGTCGGCGGATTCAGCCGCTACGATCGCGCGAGCGATTCGTTCGACAACTACCTCTACGCGCCAGGCGTCGCGGGCGGGATGACGAACAAGTCGATTCAATCGCTGACCGTCGCGAGCGACGGCGCGATCTGGCTCGGCACGTACAGCGGCGGCGCCAACCGTTTCGACCCGGCGACGCGAACCTTCGAGAGCTTCACCGAGCGCGATGGGCTCGCCGGCGACAAGGTGAACGCGATCGTCGAGGACGCGCGCGGGCGCTTTTGGCTCTCGACCAATCGCGGCCTCTCGCGGCTCGACTTTCCTGAGCGTCGCTTCGCCAGCTATCACAGCTCCGACGGCATTCAAGGCGAGGAGTTCCTGCCGCGCGCGGCGACGCGGGGACCGAGCGGCGAGATCTTCTTCGGCGGAGTGAACGGCCTCACGCGTTTTCGGCCCGAGGCGATCGAGCGCAATCCCGATCCTCCGCCAGTAGTGCTGACCGCGTTCAAGAAGTTCGATCGCTCGGTGCCGCTCGGTTTCGCCGGAGAGTCCTGCGGGTCGGTCGAGCTCTCGTATCGCGAGAACTTCGTCGCCTTCGAGTTCGCGGCGCTCGACTTCGACGCTTCGAGGCGCGGGCAGTATGCGTATCGCCTCGACGGCTTCGACCGCGACTGGGTGCGGTGCGGCGAGCGGCGCTATGCGGCCTACACCAACCTCGATCCCGGCCAGTACGTCTTTCGGGTCAAGGCGGCGAATCGCGATGGCGTGTGGAACGAGGCCGGCCTCGCACTCTCGCTTCACGTGCGACCGCCGTTCTGGCGCACGCCATGGTTCGCGTTCCTTGCGGTCTTGGGTGTCGGTGCGGTGCTGCTCGAGACGCATCGCTTGCGCGTGCGCGTTCGTGTGCGTCGTTCGCTCGAGGAGGAGCGCGTGCGGAGCCTCGAGCGCGAGCGCGTACGCGCCCAGGTCGCGCGCGACTACCACGACGACGTCGGTGTGCAACTTACGCGCATCTCGCTTTACACCGAGCTCGTGCGCCGCGAGCTCAACGGCTCCGGCACGCCGGAGCTGCTCTCGCATGTCGGCAAGATCGCGGGCTCGGTCGAGTCGGTGGTGCGAAGGACGCGCGACTTCCTCTGGAATCTCGATCGCGCGAAGAGCCGCTTGGGCGACCTCGCCGGCTACCTCGAGGATCAGGGGCGCTCGATCTTTCCGCCCGACACCGTACGGTTCGAGGTACGAGGTCCTTCGGCCGAGTGTCGCGACCTCGAGCTCGGCGCCGAGCGGAAGCGCGAGCTCTCGATGCTCTTTCAGGAGGCGATGCACAACGCGTTGAAGCACTCGGGCGCAAGCGCGGTCGAGCTCGAGCTCCGCTGCGCAGGTGATCAGTTGGAGATCGAGCTTCGTGACGATGGCCGCGGGATCGACGGCGCGGTGCCCGCTTCGACTCAGGCGGACTCGCGCGCGGGCCGCGGCCTCGGAAACATGAGGGTGCGCGCGGCCGAGAGTGGCGGCGAGCTCGTGATCGAAGCGCTGCCCGAAGGCGGCACGCGCGTTCTCTATCGCGGGCGGCTCGCGTCACCCGAACGGGGGATTGAGCG
>CAZZAH010000116.1:7034-10598 GCA_964652115.1 uncultured bacterium
GCACGCGCGTTCTCTATCGCGGGCGGCTCGCGTCACCCGAACGGGGGATTGAGCGTTCCCCGTCGAGCCGTTAGCCTCTTTCAATGGCGGATTCACAGGGCACATCCGCCCCGCCGGGCGGCTCCTCCTCGGAAGCGCTCCGCATCGCGATCGTGGAGGATGATCCCGAGATCCGCGCCGCGCTCGGCCTCTTGATCGGCGGCACACCCGGGTACCACGTCGCCGCCGCGTGGGAGCGGGTCGAAGCCGCGCTCCCCGAGATCGTCGCCGTCGCGCCGCAGGTTCTTCTCCTCGACATCGGACTGCCCGGCATCTCGGGGCTCGATGCGATCGCCGCCTTTCGCGGCGCCGTGCCTTCGCTCGAGATCTTGATGCTGACCATCCGCGAGGACGACGACGCGATCTTCAACGCGCTTCGCGCCGGTGCCTCGGGCTATCTGATCAAGACGACCGCGCCGCGCCGCATCCTCGACGCGATCGCGGAGGTCCGCGCGGGCGGCGCGCCGATGAGCCCCGGCATCGCGCGTCGTGTGGCCGAGTCGTTTCGCCTCACGACCGCCTCGCCGCTCAGCCCGCGCGAGTCGGAGATCCTGGCGCTCCTCTGCGAGGGCAAGAGTTACAAGATGATCGCGGCCGCGATCTACGTCAGCCAGGAGACGGTGCACTCGCACCTGAAGAGCATCTACCGCAAGCTCGAGGTGAACTCGAAGTCGGAGGCGGTGGCGCGCGCGATTCGGGAGCGGTTGGTTTAGGTCACCGGCGCTAGACCTGCACAGAGTCTGGTGTGTCTGGCCACGGTTTAGCCACGCGCTGCCGTTATGAAGCGAAGTTGGCACCAACTTGGCTCTTCAAAAGCAGGGTCGTCCACTCGCCGTCGGTGATCGACTCTGCGGGGAGTGTCGAAGTTCGGTCCGGACATGGCCGAAGCACGCTGGAGATTTCGCTTGGCTCGTTCGTCGGCGGATCCGATACTTTCCCACATGGGGCTAGTCCCCAATCTTCATACACGCCCCTTCTCCACAACCCGTTCGGTTACGCATTGATCGTGGGGGAGGGGCAACCTTTTGGTGCCGGCCCTCGCGCACGGCCCACTCGGACGGTGGCGGTCCTCCTTGATGGAGATCCGGTCCGCCGCCACCTCAGACAGGCACTTGGCCGCTCTCCTGTGGAAGAGGACCTCCTCGAATTCTCAAGACGTTGCGTGCGTCACTCGGAGGAGGATCTGTTCCGCATCTATTTCTACGACTGCCCGCCCTATGATCGCGCGGAAACCAATCCACTCACGAAACGAACGGAAGACTTCGCGAACAGCCCTCTATCGATCAAGCGCAGGGCATTCCTGGAGAAGCTCTCTCGCTCGAACGGAATTGCGTTCCGTCGCGGGGAGCTTTCGTTCAAAGGGTGGAGGTTCTCAAAGCGTGCGACGGAGGATCTGATCAAGCATCCCCGTCCAATCCTGCCGGAGGACATCGAGCCCGACTTCGAGCAGAAGCGCGTCGACATCAAGATCGGACTCGACGTGGCATGGCTTTCCTCGAAGCGAATTGTGGACCGCATCCTCTTGGTCACTGCCGACAGCGCCTTCATCCCCGCGATGAAGTTTGCTCGACGGGAGGGAGTCCAAGTCGTGCTGATCCGACTCGACCTCCCGATGAAGCAGGAGATGTTTGAGCACGCCGACGAAGTTCGAGCGGCGCCGCCTCCACACGAAGCCCGCCAACCAGAAGGCTCCATGTAGTCCGGCCGGCCTGCGTCGTATCGCAGAGGGCTTTCGCCGATCGCTCTCATGGCTCAGAATCCCATTGCTCGCACCTCGACACCGGCTATGATCGCCGCGTGCGAAACCGGTTACACAGCACTCCGCGCGCGACGTCTGGGCTGATCGCGCTCCTCCTGCTCACCCTCGCGTTCGCGTGTGGTGCACCTGCTCCGCCCGCGCGCCCGGCGACGACGATCGCGACGTCGGCAAGGTCGACGCGCATGGCCGCGCTCCCCGCGCGCGAGGCCGCCTTCCTCGACACGCTCGAGGAGCGCACCTTCCGCTACTTCTGGGATCTGAGCGACGCGAAGAACGGCATGACGCCCGATCGCTGGCCGACGCCCTCGTTCATCAGCGTCGGCGCGGTCGGCTTCGCGCTCACCGCCTACCCGATCGGGGTCGAGCGCGGCTACGTCACGCGCGAGCAGGCGGCCGAACGCGTGACGCGCACGCTGCGCTTCTTCTGGGAGGCACCGCAGGACTCGGCCGGCCCGAAGACCACCGGCTATCGCGGCTTCTTCTACCACTTCCTCGATCCCAAGACCGGCTACCGTTTCGAGGATGTCGAGCTCTCGACCGTCGACACGGCGCTCTTCTTGGGCGGCGCGCTCTTCTGCCAGACCTACTTCGATCGGCCCGGCGAGTCGGAGATCGGCGCCTTGACCGACAGCATCTACGCGCGCGTCGATTGGCGATGGGCCGCGGTAAGGCCGCCAACGATCTCGCTCGGATGGAGCCCGGAGGAAGGGCACCTCCCTTACGACTGGCGCGGATACAACGAGGCGATGCTCCTTCACATCCTGGCGCTCGGCTCACCGACGCATGCGCTCGACCTCGAGACCTGGAACGCCTGGCTCGCGGGCTATCGGTGGGACAAATTCCACGGCTACGAAGGCGTGCAGTTCGGGCCGCTCTTCGGCCATCAGTACACGCACGTCTGGGTCGACTTTCGCGGCATTCAGGACTCGTACATGCGGGGGACCGGCATCGACTACTTCGAGAACTCGCGCCGCGCGACCTATGGGCAGCGCGCCTACGCGATCGAGAACCCGGCGAGCTTCGCCGGTTACGACTCGCTCTGCTGGGGGCTCTCGGCTTGTGATGGTCCGCTCGACAAGGTGCTTCAGATCGAGGGCCGAAACCGCGAGTTCCGCACCTACGCCGGGCGCGGCGCATCGTCGCGCGACATCACCGACGACGGAACGATCTGTCCCGCGGCGGCCGGCGGCTCGATCGCGTTCACGCCCGAGATCGTGATCCCAAGCTTGATCACGATGCGCGAGCGCTACGGCGCGCCGCTCTTCTCGACCTACGGTTTCCTCGACGCGTTCAACCCGACGCTGCGCGTTCCGGCCGACACGCATCACGGCCAGATCCTTCCGGGCGTCGGCTGGTTCGACACCGACTACCTGGGCATCGATGAAGGCCCGATCCTCGCGATGCTCGAGAACTACCGCAGCGAGCTCGTCTGGCGGACGATGCACCGCAATGCGCATCTCGTGCGCGGGCTGCGGACCGCAGGCTTCACCGGAGGTTGGCTCGACGAGGCGAAGCGGTGATCTCCCGCGCATGGCGCGCGCCTGCGGTCGTCGGAGCAGTGTTCGTCGCCATGCTCGTGGGTTGCGCTTCGAAGAAGGATGACGGGCACGTCACGCTCCGCTTCTGGGGGATGGGGCGCGAGGGCGAGGTGGTGGCCGAGCTCCTGCCGGACTTTCGCCGCGAGAACCCGAACATCGACGTCATCGTGCAGCAGGTCCCCTGGTCGGCCGCGCACGAGAAGCTCCTGACCGCGCACGTCGGCGGCT
>CAZZAH010000117.1:0-1242 GCA_964652115.1 uncultured bacterium
CCCGGTAGGTACCGGTGCAGCCAGACTGCGTCGTGATCGTGCAGCTACCGTCCGGCAAGCAGCAAGCGCCGGTCGGCGGCGGGCACGGGTTCGGCGAGCAGCTGGTGAAGTCACCCTGGTAAGCGCCGGTGCACTGGGCCTGGGTGGTGACGGTGCAGGAGCCATCCGGGAAGCAGCAGGCACCGGTAGCCGGCGGCTGCGGACACGGATTCGGATTGCACGGGGTGTTGTCGCCCTGGTACGCGCCACCCTGGCCAGCGCAGTTGCTGGCGGTCAGGACCTGGCAGGTGCCGTCGACGAAGCAGCAGGCACCGGTCGCCGGCGGCTGCGGGCACGGATTCGGCTGGCACACCGTGTTGTCGCCGAGGTACGCACCACCCTGCGCCGCGCAGTCATTCGCGGTCAGGACGGAGCAGTGTCCATCGGTGAAGCAGCACGCGCCGGTCACCGGCGGCAGAACCGGGCACGGGGTCGTGCCGGAGGCGCCGAAGCCCAGCGAGCCATAAGCCGCGATCGGATCGAGACGCGAAGGAACGTTGTCGTCCGCGAAGTTGCCCAGCTGCGTGGGGTGCGGACCGAGGACGAACGCGTTCGGGTGAGCAGCGCCGTCGTAGTCGTAACCCGCGAACCAGTAGACCGCGGTCAGAAGGGTCGTGCGAGCCGAGTTCCAGGTCACGGCCGTGCCGGAACCGGACGCCGGCCAGGTGCTCTGGGCCAGCTCGAAGTCACCGCAGGCGCCTTGCGCCAGCAGCGTGACTTCAGCATCCGAATAGGTGATGCCGAAGGTGATTCCCGACAGACGGGGCGAAGAACCGGTCGGGAAGGCGGCGACAGCCCACCACACGCGATTAGTCGTGGCGGTAACCGAGTTATCGGTCGCCGCGCAACTCGCGAGGCTGAAGTTGGCGCAGTAAGAAGCGTTGTCGGAGCAATACACGAGCGCATCGCTCGTGTGGGCGATGAGCGTACCGCCCGCGTTCGGACCGGCATTCGCCGCCCCCGTCGCTAGACATAACATTGCTGTGAGAAACAATAGCTGTTTCTTCATACAGCAGGACCTCCTCGTAGATGTTTGTTTCATCTGCTGCATACCGGCACTCAGAGCAAGCACCGGGATGAACTGCCAATCCATTCTGCGCTCGTCGCCGCGTAATCACTGGTTTCACGCGCGGACGACGGACGCGCCGAGGGGCCGACTTCTGCGGACGGAGGGAAGTCCAAACCCCGGACTAATCGAACGTC
>CAZZAH010000117.1:1342-10590 GCA_964652115.1 uncultured bacterium
TCCGGGTCGTGGTCGACGAGGTGTTGGACCAGGCCGCGGATCTGGTCCGGATGGCGCCCGCCCTCGAGGTAGAACTCGAGCAGCCTCCGCCCTGCCTCGACCGGGAAGTCGACCTCGATCTGGCGCTCGAGGCTCCGCTGGAAGCGACTCTGCAGCAGCCCCTCGAGCAGGCGGATCGCCTCTTCGCGACGTCCGAGGAGCGACGCGGCCTGAGCCGCCGGCACCAGGATCTCCTCGTGGAGCGAGCCGTTCCTTAGATACGCGATCAGCATCGCGTAGGCCTCCTCGTGCCGGCCCGCCTCGATCAGCGTCCAGGCGAGGATCGAGTCGGCGGCCACGCGCCCCACTCCCGGGGTCGAGGCGAGCTCTTTGGCCGCGGCGACCGCCTCCTCGTAGCGCGACGAGGCCCGGAGCGCCTCCACCTCGAGGAAGCGGACGCGGGAGAGGTAGTAGACGGGCGAGCCGACCGGGACGAGCGCTTCCTCATGTCCCGAGGGGAGGGTCCCTGCCGATCCGCCGGCGCCGAAGCCCGGTGGCAGGGCCGCCCCGCCCGCGTCCTCCGTTGGTGCGGCCGGCTCCGGGGTGGTCTCCGGGGTGATCAGCGAGATGTTTTCCCGCGCGCGAGCGAGGAGCGCCAGTGAGTCCTCCGCGCGCTCATCGAGCAGCAGCGCGTGCGCGCGCTCGAGCAGCACCCACGGATCGCCCTGCACGTCGGCCGGCATTCGGTCGAAGAACTCGAGCGCGCGATGCGCCGCCCCCTGAACGAGCGCCAGGTAACCGTTTCGAAAGTCACTGCCGAAGGCGCGATACCGGTCCGCCGTCTCCGCGCCCAAGGTCTCCAGATGAAGCTCGAAGAGCGAGTCGGGATCCTCGCCGAAGAGCTCCTCGTCGCTGCGTTCGACCGGACGCTTCGGCTTGAGCCACTCGAGCAGACTGCCCATCGGCTCGGGAGCTTCCTCGGGCGGGCTGAGGAGATCGTCCGGCACCTCGTCCTCGGCGCGCGTCGACTGCGGCGCGGGACGCTTCGGCGAGTCGACCTGGCGGAGCTTCTCCTCGATCTCGCTTCGATCGAGGTCGTCGCCCGCGAGATCGAGCGCGGTCTGGCAGCGATCGCGCGCCGCCTCGAGATCGCCGATCAGGCGGAAGCGCTCCGCCTCGTCGAGGCGCGCGTGGATCATGCGTGTGCGGACCTGAACGTAGCCCTTCTCGGCGGCCTCGCGGGTCGCGGGCGAGAGCTTCGAAGGCTTGTCCAAGATCTCGGCGTAGAGTTGCCGCGCGTCGTGATCGACGCCGCGGCTCTCGAGCTCACGCGCCTTCTCGAGCTTCTTTTCGGGCGAGCTACCGAAGAGTCCCATCCCACTCCCTTCCGCTTGGGTCATTCGAAAGTCCCGAGCATACACGGCTCGGCGCGACCTGCTAGTCTCGCGCGCGATGGAAACCGTCGGCGCGCCCCCGAATCCTCTCCCCTCGCGCGCGCTGCTCAACTCCGCGCGTCGGGGTGACGCGGAGGCGGGCGCGGAATTCCTGCGCCGGTACCTGCCGGATCTCCACGCGATCGCACTCGCCTACGGCACGCTTCGGGGCAGGGACACGTCGACCGCCGAACGCGAGGCGCTGGCCGAGGTCGAGCGAAGCCTCTCCGCGATCGCGCGACGCGTGCGGCGCTTCGATAGCCCGCGCGCGATCGATCCTTGGGTCTGGCGCATCGCGCTCAACGTCGCATTCAGCGCCGATCAAACGGGCGGAGGATCGCTCCCTCCCGCCTATGCCGCGGCCTTCCTGCTCCGGTCGCTCTTCCAGCTCGACAACGAAGCGATCGCCGCCGTGCTCGGGGTCGAGCCCGAGCGCATCGGATCCCGTCTCGCACACGCGCGACGTCTCCTCCGCGAGGTCTGGGGCGAGAGCTCGTCGGTTGGTCCCTGCGCCGAATACGCCGCGACGATCGACGCGCTCATGGATGACATCCTCCTCGGGAACGATCGGGCCCGCGTCGCCAAGCACATCGCCGAGTGCGCCGGTTGCCGCGCCGAGGTGGAAGCGTTGAACCGCGTCGAGGAGAGCTTCGCGACCGCGATGCGAGGCGCGCCGCTCGCGAGGGTCGACCTCGAGCGCCTGGGCACGCTCGCGCGGAAGCTCTGGGACGATCCCCCACCGCAACGCCATCGGTCGGGACGGCGACGCGAGTCGTTGCGAGCGCCGCGTCGTCTGGGGCTTTGGAGCGCCGGCCTCGCGGTGGTGCTGCTGATCGCGCTCTGGGCGGCGCGATGCTGAACGACGCGACGCAGCGCCGCGTTCGGATCGGGATCCTGATCGCGCTCTACCTCGGGCTCGGCGCCGCTCACCTCCTCGCGAGCCCGCACGCGCATCGCGTGCACGACTTCCTCTTCAAGGTGACGTACCTCCAGATCATCCTCGCCGCGCTCTGGTTCGGATGGCGAGGCGGGCTCCTCATGTCGGGCGCGACCTCGCTCCTCTATCTCTTTCACATCTTCTTTCAGCTTCGCGGCCACAGAGAGCACGACCCGGTCACGCTGATGGTGGAGCTTCTGCTCTACAACGTGATCGCGGTCATCACCGGCGTCTTGACCGAGCGGGAGATTCACGCGCGCCGCGCACTCGAGTCGACGTCGCGCGATCTCGAAGCGTCGTACCTGCGCTTGCAGGAGAAGACGCGCGAGCTCCTCTCGGCCGAGGATCAGCTCCGAAGCAGCGATCGCCTCCGCACGGCGGGAGAGCTGGCCGCTTCCATGGCGCACGAGGTGCGGAATCCGCTCGGAGGGATCCTAGGCGCGTCGGAGATCCTCGCTCGACCCGGCACGACCGCCGAGGCGCGCGAGGAGTTCGCTTCGGTGCTGCGGAAGGAGATCACTCGCCTCGATCGCGTGATCGGCGACTTCCTCGATTATGCGCGCCCGGGGCGTGGGGGCATCGCCGAGTCGACCCTCGATGAGGTGGTCGACGCGAGCTTGCGCCTCCTCGCGCCGACGATCGAGCGCCAGCGGATCGTGGTCACTCGCGAGGGTCGAGGCGACCTCCGCGTCGCCGCCGACTCCGGGCAGGTGCAGCAGGTGATGATGAACCTGCTCCTGAACGCGGCGCAGGCGATGCCGAACGGCGGGAGGCTCGTGATCGCGCACAGCGCTGAAGCGGGACTTGCGCGTCTCCGGGTGACCGACACCGGCGGCGGCATCGCGCCCGAGCTCCAAGAGCGCGTCTTCGAGCCCTTCCTCACGACGCGGGCCGGAGGAAGTGGGCTCGGCCTTCCGATCTCCTCGCGCATCGCCGAGGGATGGGGCGGACATCTTCGTTTGATCGCGAGCGATCGCGAAGGCTCCACCTTCGAGCTCGCACTCCCCTTGATCGCGCCGTCGAGCGGATCTTAGAACTTGACCGTCGGCACCTCGCGCTCGGCCGTGTTCTCGATCTCGAAGTACTCCTCGGCGTGGAAGCCGAGCGGACCGGCGACCATGAGCGCCGGGAAGCTCTGCACCTGCGTGTTGAACTGCGTCACGACGTCGTTGTAATCCCGCCGCGCGGACGCGATCCCCTGCTCGGTGCCGCTGAGCTCAGTCTGGAGCGCGCGAAAATTCTGATCGGCTTTGAGCTCGGGGTAGGCCTCGGCGAGGGCGAAGATCTGCCGCAGCGCACCGGCGAGCACCGTCTCCGCCTGAGCCTGCGCCGCCGGCCCGCGCGCGGTCGTGGCGCCACTTCGCGCCGCGATGACCCGCTCGAAGGTCTCGCGCTCGTGGCTCGCGTAGCCCTTCACCGTCTCGACCAGGTTAGGGATCAGATCGTGTCGCCGCTTGAGCACGACGTCGATCTGGCTCCAGGCGTTCTTGACGCGCTGCCGTCCCGCCACCAGGCCGTTGTAGATCCCGACGAACGCGATCACCAGGAGCACCACGAGCGCGGCGAAGATCAAGAGCACGGGCATCGCTTCCTCCCCTTCTGGGCCGAGCTCGGCCGCCGCGGAGACTACGAGGGCGCAGCCGCGCTGTCGAGCGCGCATCGCATCGGTTCCTCAAAGAGAGGGCATCACTTGACACCCCTTTCGAGGTCGGCGAAGAATCGGTGTTCGCAATCGGTGGCGCTCCGTTCGAGGAGCCTTCGATCGAAGACTTCGGGGCAGTTCATTCGATGCATGACGCTCGCACTTCGCCTGCGCGCCCACTCGGCGCGTTGCTGCTTTGCCTTTGGATCGCGCTCGCTTCATGCGGGCGTGAGCCGTCGATCCTGCTCGTGCTGAGGAACGCGGACAACCAGGCCTTGGCTGGAATCCGGATCGTCGAGGCCGCGGGCGAAAGGCCGCTCGGCGTGACCGACGACACCGGCCGCGTTCGCCTCGAGGTCAAGCGCTCGCGCGGCGAGATCTTCCGGATCCGCTGCATCGCCCCCGAAGGCGAAGCGTTCCCCTGGCGCTTCGAGGATCCGATCTCGCTCGGTGACGCCGACTTCACGCAGGGCACGCGACTCATCCGCGCGATGTCGAAGCAGGCGCCGGTCACCGAATCGCACTCGCGCGCGAGCCTCGCGGTCGAGACCGAGCCGGCCGGCGCGAAGGTCTACCTGAACGGCAGCGAGGTCGGGAGAAGCGCGGTGCTCCTGCGCGATCTTCCGCTCGAGCGGGTGCAGCTTCGGTTGACGCTGCCGGGATATCAGGAACACTCGGTCGAGCTGCTCTTGACCGAGGGAGAGCAGAGCTATCGATGGGAGATGGTGCCCGCGACGGCGCAGGCGGCGCCTGATCCGACGAACGCTGGCCAGACGAGCGCGCCGCCGCGCGCGAACGGAACCTCACCGCGGGACGATCGCGCTGGGGTTCCTCCGGTCGAACAAGGCACCGAGGAGGCCCGCCCCGTCACGCGCTCCGCGCCGCTTCCGCCCGCCGCGCCCGCGGGCGATGCGACCCCGGCCGCCCCCGCGCGCCCGCCCGACGAGGAAGCGGTGCGCGCGGTGATCGACAACTACTCGCGCGCCCTCCGCGGCCTCGACATCGAGAGCTATGCCGCCCTCTTCACCTCGATGCCCGAATCGAATCGGAAGAAGCTCGCGCAGGCATTCAATGATATGAAGGCCCAGAGCGTCACCATCAACGCGGTCACGGTGGAGGTTCACGGCAAGGAAGCCCTCGCCCGCTTCCACGAGACGCGCGCCATCTCGTTCAAGGCGGGAAGCGACGTGAAGCAGGATCGGGATCTGGTGATGGAGTTGGTCAAGACGGACGGCGGCGCGTGGCGTATTGCCAGCCTGAAGTAGGGCCGGCCTCGAGTAGGGTCGGCCTGAAGTAGCCCATCGAGCAGGAGGAATCTTGGCGCAGTACATGGAGGCGCGCGCGCGCCTGGTGGAGCTTTGCCTGTCGCTGGCCCCTCGGCCGGAGGGAGCACCTGAGGTCGCGAGCGCGGCCATCGAGTGCGGGCGACCGCCGAAGCCCGAGATGGGCGACTGGGCTCTCCCCGCCTTCCCCTTCGCGAAGGCGTGGAAGAAGAATCCGGCCGAGCTCGCGCGCGAATGGGCGGCCGCGATCGAGGCGGAGATCGCGAATCCCGCGGGTCGCTTTCAGGGAAGCCTGCTGCTTCGTGCGTCCGCCGCGGGGCCCTACGTGAACCTTGCGCTCGATCCGGCCGGCCTGGCGCGTGTGGTGATGAACGACGTCGCGAGCCGCGGCGCGCGCTTCGGTTGGTCCGAGCGGCCGACCGGCGAAACGGTGATGGTCGAGTACTCAGGCCCCAACTCGAACAAGCCGCTCCACCTCGGACATCTGCGGAACAACCTCCTCGGCATGTCGCTCGCGAACGTGCTCGAGGCGGCGGGACATCGCGTGGTGCGCGCGAACCTGATCAACGACCGCGGGCTTCACATCTGCAAGTCGATGCTCGCCTACGTGCGCTGGGGCGAAGGCGCGACGCCCGAGTCGACCGGCCGAAAGGGCGATCACTTCGTCGGCGGCTACTACCTCCTCTTCGATCAGAAGCTCAAGGAAGAGCGCACCGCCTACGCGACCGAACGCGGCGTCGATCTCGCGGACTACTCGAAGGAGTCGATCCGCGCGCTCGACAAGGACGAGGCGAAGGCGCGCGAGGCAGAGGCCGAAGCGTTCGAGGACGCGTTCCTCGCGCAGTCGGCCTTGATGCGCGACGCGCAGGCGATGCTGCTCCAATGGGAGGCGGACGATCCCGAGATCCGCGCCGTCTGGCGCACGATGAACGAGTGGGTCTACATCGGGCTTCGCGTCACCTATGCCCGGCTCGGCTGCCGCTTCGACAAGTGGTACTTCGAGAGCGAGGTCTGGCAGCTCGGCAAGTCGGAGGTGATGCGCGGGCTCGAGGAAGGCGCCGCGATGGCGCGGCCCGAGGACGCGTCCTTCTATCGGAAGGAAGACGGCTCGGTCTGGGCGCGGCTCAGCAAGCTTGGGCTTCAGGATCGGTGCGTGCTCCGCTCCGACGGCACCAGCATCTACATCACGCAGGACATCGGGGTCGCGATGGAGAAATTCCGCGACTACCACATGGATCGTTCGATCTACGTCGTCGGAAGCGAGCAGGACGCGCACTTCCAGAATCTCTTCGCGGTGCTGAGGCTGCTCGGCCATCCCTTCGCGGAGAAGTGCTATCACGCATCGTACGGGCTGGTGACGCTGCCGCGCGGCATGGGCAAGCTCAAGTCGCGCGAGGGTAAGACGGTCGACACCGATGATCTGCTGGAAGAGGTCCACGCCGCCGCGCGCGCGAAGATCGAAGAAGGCGGTTACTGCGAGGATCCATCGTCGATCGACGAGACGGCGGAGTGGATCGGGCAAGGCGCCATCAAGCTCTTCCTCCTGCAGGTGAGCGCGGAGAAGAACATCCAGTTCGATCCGACGGCGGAGATCGCCTTCACCGGCGACACCGGGCCGGCGGTGCAGTACAGCCATGCGCGGATCTGCGGGATCCTTCGGAAAGGCCTCGCGGGCGGCTTGCTTCGCGAAGACGAGCTCGAGGCGACGAGCGAAGGCCGCGGTCCCTTCTTACGCGCCGAGCTGGTCGATCCCGCGCTGCTGATCGAGCCGCTCGAGCGCGACGTCGTGCGCGCGCTGAGCGACACCGAGGACATCATCGCGCAGTGCGCCGAACGCTACTCGGCCGCGCCGCTCGCCAATCACCTGCTCGAGCTGACCAAGGTCTACGCGCGGATGTATCACGAGCACGAGGTGCTGCGCGCGGCATCGCCCGAGCTCCTGCGCGCGCGGCTTCAGCTCTCGCTCGCGGTGGCGCAGACCCTTCGGAATGGGCTCGCGCTCCTGACCATCGAGGCGCCGCAGCGGATGTAAGAAGACGGCGCCGGAGGAGATCCCCCGGCGCCGTCTTTCATCATCCGCGATGCTTACGCGATCAGGAGTCGGAATCGGAGCCGGGCGTGTCCGGCTCGCCGCGCGTCGCGCGGTCGCTTCCTCCTGATCCGGCATCGCGATCGGACCCGCTCGCCACCGGCCCGATCGGGTCTCGTGTCGCGGGCTCGCGTGAAGCGAGGGCCGGTCGACGTGTCCGCTCGGGACGCCGCGTGCGTCCATAGAGATCCTCGCCGCTTGCGGCGCTCTCGGCTTCGGCTTGAAACGGAACCGCCTGGCGCGTGAGCCCGAAGACCTCGCGCGAACCGCCGGCATCCGCCTTCGCGGCGGCCGGCGCCGACGACATGGGCTCCGCGGCCGGCACGGGCCGCGGCGCTTCGCTCGACGGAGAGGCCTCAGCGGGACGCGGGTCACGCGGCTGCTCGCCTCCTTCTCGCGGTTCACCTCCACGATCGCGCCTGCGGCCTTGGCCGCCGCGCCTGCCACGTGTGGATGAACCGCGTCGAGAGGTCGGCTCCGCGTCGCCGGCGAGTGCGATCTCCGCGGACGGGACCACCATCGGGGTCTCCTCCTCGCCATCCGCTCCGCCACGACGCCGCCGGCGACGGCGACGCTTGCGATCGTCGCTCGACTCCGCCGACTCGCCTTCCGCTCCCGGGGGCCGAGTCTTGAAGTCGCCCTTGACCACGACCGCGAGAGACCGCTTCGCCTCAGCTTCCGCTTCTAGTGCCTTCCCTCGAGGAGGTTCGACCACGGCGGCCGGAACCGAACGGCCCCGATCGCTGCGTGCGTCACCGCCCGCAGGCCGGCGCCCCTTGCCGCCGCGACCGCGATCACGATCGCGATCGCCGCGACGATCGCCGCGAGAACCTCGTTCACTGCGCCCTTCGCGCCGCATGTCCCGGCGCTGATCATGGCCGCGACGATGTCGCTCTTCTCGCGGCGGACGCGACTCGGTGCCCTCCCCTCGCGACGCGGGCAGCCGAAGCGACCGCACCGTCGAAGGCTCATTCGCACCGAAGAGCGACGTGATCACGAGCAGCGCGCCGCGGAGTCCATCGATCAAGAGGAACTCCGGACGGTGGAAGACCGCGAAGGTCGCGAGCGAGGAGACCACGAGGTACCCCCCGAAGAAGGTCGCTAGCGTGAACCCTTGCGGCTTCTCCCGCTTGATCCAGAAGAGGGCGAGCCCTTGCAGGACCGCGGCCAGTAGAAGGAAGAACGCCAAGACGAAGCCGAGCAGTCGAGGATCGTCGAGCGCCATGCTTGGGTTGTTCGCGAACCATCGTTCCGCGAACGACCGCCACGCAACGCCGGCCCACGCTCCCAGCGCCACGTCAAGCAGAGCGGACAGACCCAACAGCACGATCAGTGCTTGAACCATACGCTCCTTTCGGTTGAAAGCCTGTGGACGCGCGGTCGAAGTCGAGTCGTGGGCTTCCCCCCGTCGCGCGCCCGGCGAAGTAAACGCGGGCCAGTCTCCTCGGGATCGGCGGGCGTGTCAATCGCGAGGTCGGGGGCGGTTTGAAGACTAGCTCTAGGTGACCCCCCGCTCGCGCCGTCGTAAGATGCGCGCGCTTTCCCACCGAGCCCGGTCGACGAGCCGACAAGGAGTGTGCATGCCGCAAGGATCGCGACGCGCCGCGGGACCAAAGACGCCGAAGAAGACCACGCATCCGCTCTGCGTCTTCTCGGGCTCGGCCAATCGACCGCTGGCCGACGCGATCGTGCGCGAGCTCAAGGCGCGGCTCGGCGTCTGCCATACGACGCAGCTCCCCGACTCGGAAACGCACGTCATCATCGACGACTCGGTGCGCGGCGACGACGTCTTCCTCATCCAGCCGTGCGGCGCGCCGGTCAACGATCACTTGATGGAGCTCCTGCTCTACGTCGATGCCTTTCGTCGCGCGTCGGCGCACTCGAT
>CAZZAH010000118.1:0-4711 GCA_964652115.1 uncultured bacterium
TGATGCGGCCCGTAGGTCGCGAAGAGGAGATAGCGCGCGGAGACCGGCGGCAAGTCGATCGCCTCGAGGAGATCAAAGGTGCGGTACTGCGTGAAGTAGCCGCCGGAAAGCGGAATGGGCGGACCGCTCGGAGGCAAGGGCTCGTCCGGACCGTCGAAGAGCGACTCGGAGGAATCATCGTCGGGGCTCGGCGCGGGGGTCGCCCCCTTCACCGGCGGGATGGGCACGGGTGGGATCGGCGCCGTCGCGTCCTCCGGCTCGTCACCCTCGATCGGCTCACCCTCCGCCTCGGGAATCGGAGACGGATCGCCCAAGGTCGCCGCATGGAGCAGGTTCTTGGTCGAGTCCCACACCACCACGACGAGGCTCTGCCAGAGGCGCGTCGGCAACGCATCGCGCCCTTCGGTGGTGAAGCGCGCGACCGCGGTGATCGGGATGGTGAAGTTGCCGCCGCTCGAAACCAGCGCCGGCGCGGCGATCCGGATCCCCGTTTCGGTCTCGCCCATCGGCGGGGTCAGCTCGTTGGGATCACCCGAGCCGAGCTCGAGCGCGAAGAAAGCGGCGTCCGACGTGCTCATCGCATCATCCCTTCGGCCAGACGGAGCTGCGTCCGAGCTTCTTCAGATCGGAGCGTTTCAGCACCTTCTTGCACTCGGGACAGAAGGCGGTCTTGCCGTTGACGTAGTGGAGCATGGTGCAGGTCCCGTTTCGGTATTTGTTGTTCGCGTCGAGGCTCGCGCCGGTATGACAGTGCGAGCCGACGCCGCCGTTCACGTTGTTGTACCAGGTCGGGTTGACCGACCAGCTCTCGAGGTAGCCGTGGTCGACGTGATACTTCGGCAGGTTCTTCACGTTCAATCCGAGCACGTGTCCCAGCTCATGCACGACCGTGTTCTCGAGCTTGTCGCTCCGTTTGTAGCTGGTCGGATGACGGGTCGCGATCAGGACGCGCGGCGGTGAAGGCCAGGCGAGTCCCATCGCGGTATCGTCGATGATCTTGACCACCACCGTGAGCCGGACCGAACCGGTGCCGAAGCGAAGCCATGCGCCCATGCCGGCCAGCGTGCCGAAGTCGAAGTTCACCTTGTTGGCGGCGCGACCTTCGGGATGAGCGAACGAACCGGCCGCTTCCTTCGTCATGAAGCCGCGCGGCGTTCGCATCGTGCGGCGAACCACGCCGGCGTCGTCCAAGACCTCGATCAGACAGCTGCCCCAGTCGGCGTCGTCGGGCCAAGTGTATTGACCGGCGGGGAGTGAGGTCTGCCGCACCAGCCCCGCCTGCAGCGCCGCCCGCGTGAAATTCCAGGGGCCCCAGTTCACGATCGACTTCTTCCCGATGCGATCGACGAAGACGAGCTCGGTCGATTGATCGGGATACTTCGCCGTCCCCACCTTCTTGGCCAGATCGAGCAGCGGCGCGGTGTTTCGACTCCAGGGCGCGTGCGGCACCGAGCGCGGGCCGACCGAATCCATCTCGATGAAGTTTTCGTCGAGGCTCGCCTTCACCGTCCCCATGTTCGCGGCCGGCGCGTTGGCGTAGCGATGCGGAGGATGCGCCCCGACCTTCATGTAGCCGGTGCGGACATAGATCTTTCGCCAGACCTCGACCTCGACCTTCGCGTCGACCGCGCCGGACTTGTCGGCCTTACGCCCCGCCTTGAACTTGAACTTGTCGCCGCCGCCGATCGAGAGGAAGACGTGGGCCGCGGCGGTCTTGTTCGAGACCTGCACCAGCTCGCGATGCTGCGGAATGAAGACGAACCCGCCGTTCCGATCGGCGAGCGAGAGCTGCTCCGCCGGCACGTTGCCCCCGTCCGGCTCCATGAAGAGGTAGACCAGCATCCCTTCGGACTCGCCCGGCTTCGTCTCCTTGATCTTGACCGAGAGGGGGAAGAAGCGGCCGTACTCCTTCTTCGTGGCGGGCATGTTCACGTACTGCTTCTTCGCCGCCATTACTCCTCCTCCGCCACGCTGTCGACGCTCCAGTCGCCGTCTTGCGTGGGGATCGCGGGCATCTGCATGTTGGGCGCCTGCAGCTCGGGCGACGGCGGCGTGTTCGGCGGCTTCGACTCCATCTCGTTTCCGACCATCGGATCGAGGAGGCGCGGCACCATCTTGCCGTCGACCTTGACGTCGAAGGAGAAGTTCATGTACTCGGCCTTGCCTTTGATCTTGTGGCTGACCACGCCCTGGGCCGCGCCCGCTTCATCGCCGGTCGACATCTTGAACTTCGCGTCCTGGAGCATGATCGGGTTGCCGTCGATCTTGACCGTGCTCGAGCCTTGATCGGTGTCGCTCGACATCGCGATGTTGGGATAGGGGATCGGAATCGGCGGCGCGGGCGGCGCCGGCGTCAAGCAGACGTCGGGGAAGAAGATCGCCTGCCCGACGCTCGAGGCATGGACCACGGTCATGAAGTTGACGATCGTGCTGGCCGGCATCAGGCACCTCTCCTGGGAGAACCGAGAACGAAGGCAGCGCGTGAGCCCGGATCGCCGCCGAGAAGAATCCACGCCTGCTCGCTCGGAGCGTAGCCGCGCTCGAACGCGGCGAGGACGCGGGCCGCGGCGAGCCCTCCGGCGGCGGCGCCGGTTTCGCCGACCGAATCGGCGAAGTACCAGGAGGGCGAGGCTTCGCGGAAAATCGCGTGAAGGCGCGTCAGCACGTAGCTCCACTCGAGCGCGCGATAGCGCTCGCCGTTGTGATCGAGGACGACCCAGGGCGGATTGGGAGACTTCGGCAACGCGGCCGCCGCGGCCCGCACCGCATCGCAGTACCCGAGGCCGACACAGGCCACGTCGCTCGACACGGTCGCCTTCTCGACCCCGAGCCCCAGTGCATCGAGCGTGGCGCGCGGCGCTCGCTTCGCCCGCTCCGCCGTACGCGGCGCCTCGATGACGAAGGCGGCGGCCGCCTCACCGGCAATGATCCCTTCCGGGCTTCGCGTGCACTTCAGCCGATCCTTCGTGTCGAACCACGCCATCGTCGCGGGATCGATCAAGGAGTCGACCGCCACGAGCAGGAAGAGCGGCTGCTGCTCGAGCAACGGCACCGCCTGCGCCAGAAGCTCAGGCAGGCCGCTCTGCCCCGCGCGCGAGCAGAGAGTCTTCGCGGGCTTGGGCAAGGCCCCACGGCGAATCAACTCCGCCGCGACGCGCGTTTCGAGATCCGCAGCGCCGGGCCGATCGGAGGCCGGCAGCGCGAGCAGCAGGGCATACCCCTCGAGATCCCGCCGCTGGAGCTGCGCCGATTCGATCGCCTCACCGATCGCGCCCAAGGCCAAGCTCACGAGTCGATCGACGCCCGCCTCTTCGGGATCGAGCTCTTCCACCGGCACGTAGAGCGCAGGCTCGGGGGGTTGGTTCGCCGGGTCGAGCGCCGCGCAGGCGTAGCGCTCCGACTGAAGGAAGCGAACCACGCCGGCGCGCATCGACGCGCAGGACTGCGCGGTGTTGCCGCCGACCGAGGTGGTGAGCCCATAGCCGGTGATCCAGGCCGGCGCCGCGCGCAGAACCGCGTTCATGACAAACCTTCGATCTTGATCGCGCGCACCTTCCGCACCTGATTGTGGATGCGTAAGCGACCACGATAGGTCAGCGAGAGGCGCGATTCGTCCGGCTCGATCACCACCGTGTCGAGCACGCAGTCGAGCGGCTCCCATGCGCCTTTCCAGTTCACGCTCATGCTCGGCCGTGCGGTCGGAAGCGCGAAGCGAATCGGCCCGCGAGGGGAAAGGCCTTCGAGCAGGACCGGCTCTCCTCCCTTCAGGTGCGGCGTGACCTGCAGCCCCTCGGGCGCACCGAGGAAGGAGCGATCCTCGAAGTCGACCGGAAGGAGCGGCAACCGATCGCGCTCCCACGCGGCGTCATAGGTGCCCATGTAGGTGCGGCGCGGCATCCACGAACGTCCGACGAAGCCGAAGCCGATCGGCGGCGGCTTCTGCCCCGGCTTCTTGATCAGCTTCTTCGGATGCTCGAAGTTGGGGAGCGCGAGGCCATCGACGAATGAGCGGCGCTTCTTCGCGACGTAGCCGGTGCCGACCGGGTTGCGTTCGTCGGCGCCGATCCAGCTCTCTCCCTTGCCGCGTTGACGACCGCCGAAAGCGCGTTCCCAGCGTAGCGGCATCGCCTCGAACGGCTCGGGCCCGATGATGCGAACGAAGCCGAGCGTGATGCCGAAGCGGCGATCCCCGAACACGCGCGCCATCTGCAATGCGGGCCCGACGCGCACCGACACCTTGCTCTCCTTCGCCTTCCCTTTCGGCGCGTAGGCCTGTCCGAGCACGACCACGTCGGTGCCCGGTTTCCAGAGCGCAAGATCCGACTCGAGCTTCACGCTCGTTTCGTTTTCCTTGCCGTAATAGACGTCAGCCTGGGTGATCTCGAGCGGCTCCTCGGCGCGCGTCACGCGGTCGCCGTTCCACACGTACGTCGCCTTCGCGACCACGATCAAGGTCTCGTAGCCGTCCTTGTCGGGGAGGACGAGGATCTGCGCGGGGGCACCGGTGTCGTTTTGGAGCTCCATCTTCGGATCCCTAGTTGATGCGAACCGCCGCGCCGCGAATGCGCTGGAGGCCCTTCGCCTCGCTCGAGACCTGGATCCCCTGCACCACCACGCGCCCGTCGCGCGTCAAGCGCACCAGTGCTTCTCCGCAGCGCAGCTCGAGCTCGCGCTTCGCCTCGATCACGATCACCTCGCCGTCGACGTGGAG
>CAZZAH010000118.1:4811-10553 GCA_964652115.1 uncultured bacterium
CTATCGAGTCGACACGGGCCAGTCGTGGAGCGCCTTCCCCCGCGCCGCCTGTGCGGCCGCGCCGGCATACTCCTCGATCGCGCTTTCCTGATCGCTCACCCATCCGCGCGTTTCGAAGGGCGGCAGGTCCGGCATGCGAAGCCGGAGCTCCAAGATCGCCGCCTCACGCTCGGGCAGCACGGCGCCACGCGCGTCGTCGAGCAAGGTCTCCCACGCGAGCGGCGCTCCCCGGCGAAGACGTTGCTCGCCGCCGAACTTGGATCCCTCGCTCGCCCACCACTCACGAAGCCGCGCCGGATCGGCCTCCACGAAGTCATCGTCGAGATACGAGGTGTCGAGGCCCTCCTCGTCCGCCTTCGCTTCCTTGTCGCCGGAGCCGGCCACGGGTGCGACGGTCGTGGGATCGAGTCCGGTCAATCGCGCGAGCGCATAGGCCGCCACGCGCGCCAGCTTGGGATCGCTCGCCGCCGCGACCAGCGCGGGGGCGGCGTTCGGATGACCATGGCGCGCGAGGGCAAGGGTCGCCGCGCGCGCGGTCTTGGGATCCGCCAAGGCGCCGAGCAAGGGCGTGATCGTCGCCGCATCCCCCGCCAGCGAGAGCCAGGAGAGAGCGCGAGCTCCGTGCGCATCGCCTTCGCGCGCAAGATCGATCGCGACCTTGCCCGCCTGCGCCATGCCGAGTCGAAGTCCGGCCCGAACCGCGGCGCTCAACACCGCACGATCCTGCGAGGCGAGCTGCTTCGCGATGTCGGCTTCGAGTTTTCGCGCGGCGGCGAGCGGCAAGCGCGCCGCCAACTCGAGCCCGTTCCGCACCACCTCGGGATTCTCGTTCGTGAGGAAGTCACGCACGCTCGCGGCGCCGATCCCTTCTCCGCGGAACGCGAGGGCATCGGCCGCCAGGGAACGCACCAGGGGATCGTCCGCGTGCCGCAGGCGAGTCAAACGCTCGGATACCTGCGCGCCGCGCGCGAGCCTGAATCCATGCCTCAAGCCCTGCGTGTTCTTCGAGCTCGGAATCGCCGCGGCCAGCGCCTCGAGCGGCGATTCCGCGGGCGAGGAGAGCGCGACGAAACTCGCGACGAAGCCCTCCGCCGCTCGCTTCGATCCGAGGAGCGGCGCGGCCGCTTCCCATCCGCTCGCCTCCGCCACGACCACGCCGTCGAGCTGGGCGAGCAGACGATCCTCGAGCGAGCGCAGGCTGCCGAGTGTCTGTGCGTGCGACTCGAAGGCGGTTCCGCGCAGCCGGGCGAGGAAGGCGGCCTCGTCGACGTGCTCGGCCACGATGTCGGGGCGGAAGGGGCGCATCTAGTTAATCTTCACCGTCTGGCCCTTGACCGTGATCTTGCCCGAGCCGTCGAGGCTGATGTCCTTCCCCTTGATGTCGATCGTGCCGTCGCTCTTCATCGTGATCTCGGCGCTTCCCACCTTGATCGCGATCTCGTCCTTGGCCTCGATCGCGATCTTATTCGCCTTCATGCTGAGGTTGCCGGTCGTTTCCCAGGTGGAGTCGCCGCTGACGGTGCCCGACCAGTTGCCCGCGACTTGGAGCGCGTCGTCACCGGTGATCGTCACCGACTCGTTGCCCGCGACCTCGAGCGAGCGGTCGCCGCCGACCTTGAGCGTGACGTTGCCGCCGACCTGATGATCGAGCGTCGCGCCGATCTTGACCGCCTCGGCCCCGCCGACGTTGAT
The DNA here is from genome assembly GCA_964652115.1 of uncultured bacterium. Lineage (GTDB taxonomy): Bacteria > Eisenbacteria > RBG-16-71-46 > CAIMUX01 > CAIMUX01 > JADJQY01. The sequence continues at coordinate 6,504 of CAZZAH010000118.1, forward strand.
GCTGCTGGCGGCACCGATGGAAAGGCTGCGCGCGGCGAGCACATTGATCGTGTCGGTGGCGGTGACATCGACCGAGCGGCTGCCTCCCACCGTGGTGCTCTGGTCCGCGTGCACGCTGATCGTCTGCGACATCTCGACCGTCTCGGTGTCGTTCGCCTTGACCGTCGCCACGCGCTCGTTGTCCACGGTATGGGTCTGGTCGTGCTTCACGTGGACGGTGCGGTCGTGGCCGACCGTGTGCTCCTCGTCGTTCCCCACCGTGACGGTGCGGTTGTTCTCGACCATCGTGTCCATGTCCTTCTGGGCATGGATGTAGACCTGCTCGGAACCCTTGGCGTCCTCGAAGCGAAGCTCGTTGAAGCCTCCGCCGCCCGGTGTCGAGTTGCTCTTGATGGTCGACTTGGTCTTCTCGTCCGCCAGTGTATAAGGGACCGGATTGAGGCCGTTGTACACGCACCCGGTCACGAGCGGATGGTCGGGGTCGCCCTCCAGGAAGTCGATCACCACCTCCATGCCGATGCGCGGCCAGAAGGTGATGCCCCAGCCTGCGCCCGCCCAGGCTTGGCTCACGCGAACCCAGCAGGTGCTCTTGTCGTCCTTGGCGCCGAGGCGGTCCCAGTGAAACTGCACTTTGATGCGGCCGTACTTATCGACCCAGATCTCCTCGCCCGACGGACCGCAGACCAGCGCGGTCTGCGAGCCTTCGACGATGGGCCGCGGGGTCAAGCGCTCCGGTCGATAGTCGGTCGCGGCCGGCACGCACTCGAAGCTGTTGCCGTAGGGCGATTCGTTGGCCGCGTTGCTCGAGTCCTCGCCCAGCGCCTGCCGTTGATCGCCCCAGTGCTGGACGCGCGTGATGAGGTAGGGGCCGTTCCGATCGTCGCGCGGATGCTCGGCCATGGTCAGGGTGAAGCCCGGAATGAACGCGCGCACGTCCGACTCGCCCTTGCCGAGCGCGCGCTGGGCGCGGAAACCGGCGCCCTTGTAGCTCGCGAGCGTTCCTCCCCAGCCCTTGTTGTCGAAGTTGCCGGGGTAGTCGTAGACCTCGAGGTTCGTGTCGGTCGACGCGGTCACCGGATCGGTCGTGAGGTCCAAGGAGGGATTGGTGAAGAGGTAGTCGCGAAGCACCACCTGTCCGGTGCGCACGCTCTCGGTGTAGCCGAAGTTGTAGATCGCCTCGCTCGTTTCGACCATGCCGCTCGCGAGGCGAAAGGGGATCGTGCTCTCTCCCTCGATCGGCTCGAAGGCCGACTTGTCGTCGGTGAAGACGAGCGTGTGCTTCCCCTGTTCGTGCAGGAAGAAGTAGGAGATGCCCTCCTCTTCACAGAGGCGCGAGATGAAGTCCCAGTCGGTTTCGCGGTACTGCACGCAGTATTCCCGCGCCGGATGCGCCGCGACGTACTTGGCGAACTTGAAGTCATCGCCGTCGGCCAGACCGAATCCCTGGAGCACCTTGCTCACGATCTTCTTCACGTCGTCACCCTGGAAGATCTTGGAGTTCTGGCGAAGGGTTAGCATCCAGGCCTTGGGCACGAGGCGAGCGCGATAGTAGGAATAGCGTGTGCCGCCTCCCCGCTGCTCGAAGGTCGCGACGATGCCGGAGACGAAACGCTCCCCCGCGCTGGTCGTCCAGCTCAAGGTCGCGGCCTGGCCCACCACCGTGCTGAAGTCGATCTGCGCGTCCTCGCTCGCGAGGTCGACCTCGAAGGAGAAGAGCTCCGAGATCGCCTCGACCCCGCTGAAGGCGGTGACGATCAGCGCGGGCGGCCCAAGGCTGCCGCACTCGAAGAAGATCTCGCACTTGCTCGCGCTTAGTTCGATCGCCATGGGTTCCTCTCAGGCAAAGTCGATCACGAACGACTCGTCGGACGCGACCTTGAGCAGCATCGTTTCGGGCAGCGGGCCCTCCGACATGCGCTCGAGCAGGCGGGTCGACATCATCGGCAAGAGCGTCTGGCTGATGATGTGATCAATGTTCCGCGCGCCCGAGTCGACATCGGTGCAGCGCGAGGCGATCACGTCCTCGACCTGCTTATCGATGTCGAGGGTCATCTTGTGGCTATCTTTCAGACGATTCGTGATGCCGCGAAGCTTGAGCCGGACGATCGACTTCAAGTTCTCGCCCCGCAGCGGGAAGTAGGGAACGATCTCCATGCGCGCGAGGAGCGCCGGCTTGAAGTGCTTCGAGAGGGCCGGCCGGATGGCGGTCACCAACTCCTCGGTCGAGGGCGGCACCGGCCCGCTCGACATCGACATGATCACGTCGGTGGCGAGGTTCGAGGTCAGGAACACCACCGTGTTCTTGAAGTCGATCTCGCGTCCCTCGCCGTCGGCCAGCATCCCCTTATCGAAGACCTGGTAGAAGAGGTTGAGCACGTCGGGGTCGGCCTTCTCGCACTCATCGAGCAGCACGACCGAGTAGGGACGTTGCCGCACCGCCTCGGTCAAGACACCGCCCTCGCCGTAGCCGACGTAGCCCGGAGGCGAGCCGACCAGCTTGCTCACGGTGTGCTTCTCCTGGAACTCCGACATGTTGATCACGGTGACGAAGCGCTCGCCGCCGAACATCAGGTCGGCCACCGAGAGCGCGGTCTCCGTCTTCCCCACGCCCGACGGACCCACGAAGAGGAAGATCCCGATCGGCGTGCGCGGATTCTTGAGGCCCGCCTTGGCGGCGCGAAGCCCGCGGTCGACCGCTTCGAGCGCCTGATCCTGCCCCTTGATCCGCTCGGCCATCCGATCCTTGAAGCCCAGGATCTGGCTCGCCTCGTCCTTCAACATCTTGCCGACGGGGATGCCGGTCCAGCTCGCCACCACCTGTGCGACCAGACGCGAGTCGACCTCGACCGGAACGAGCGGCTCGTAGCCTTGGAAATCGCGGAGCTCCTTCTGCAGCGTGTCGAGCTCGGCCTGGATGTTCGCGCGCTCGAGGTCGCCCAGTGCCGCCGGTGCTGGGGTGACGGGCGCCGCCGGCGCGGGGGCGCTCCCCACGGCGCCTGCGTCCGCCGCGGGGGCGTTCGCCACGGGCGTGAGTGTCGGGGGCGTGGCACCGGCGAAGTCTGGATCGAGGCGATTCCGCCGCTCCATGATGCCGGCGACCATCTCCTTCTCGCGCAGCCAGCGCGCCTCGAGCGCGACGCGCGCCTCCTCCATCGACTTCAGCTGCTCATCGACCTCGACCAGACGAACGCTACCGTCGCGCATGCCGAGCGAACGCTCGCGCACGATGGCGTCGCGCTCGCGGGTGAAGGCCTGGATCCGCCGCTCGAGATCATCGAGCGACTCGGGCTTGGTCGCCTGCGCGATCTTGACCCGCGCGGCCGAGGTGTCGAGGAGGTCGACCGCCTTGTCGGGCAGCTGGCGTCCCGAGATGTAGCGGCTGGAGTAGATCGCCGCCGCCTCCACCGCCTCTTCCAGAATGCGCACGCGGTGCGACGCCTCGTACTTCTCGCGGAGGCCGCGCATCATCTCGACCGCGACCGCGGGCGAAGGCTCATCGAGCTTCACTACCTGGAAGCGACGCTCGAGCGCGGCGTCCTTCTCGAAGTACTTCTTGTACTCGGACCAGGTGGTCGCCGCAATGGTGCGAAGCTCGCCGCGAGCGAGCGCGGGCTTGAGCAGGTTGGCCGCGTCGCCCGATCCGGCCGCGCCCCCCGCGCCGATCAAGGTGTGCGCCTCGTCGATGAACGTCACGACCGGCGTGGGCGAGGCCTTGACCTCGTTGATGACCGACTTCAAGCGGTTCTCGAACTCGCCCTTCACGCCGGCGCCCGCCTGCAGGAGCCCAAGGTCGAGCGAAAGCAGCCGAACGTTCTTCAGGAGATCGGGGACGTCCCCCTTCACGATGCGAAGTGCCAACCCTTCCACCACCGCGGTCTTGCCGACGCCCGGCTCGCCGACCACGATCGGGTTGTTCTTCCGCCGGCGCGCGAGGATGTCGATCATCTGGCGGATCTCGGCGTCGCGCCCGAAGACCGGATCGATCTCGCCCTTCCGCGCCTTCTCGGTGAAGTCGATCATGAAGCGGCCGATGGCGGTCTCTTCGGTCGG
>CAZZAH010000119.1:0-1464 GCA_964652115.1 uncultured bacterium
TGATGTTCGCCATGCTTGAGGCGAAGTTCGCCCCGCCGAAACCGCAGAGGAGCGCCAGCATGACGAACGTCGAATAGCTGGTATCCGGATTCCGGACCGCGGCGGCGATCCCCAGCACAGGGATCAAGAGCGACGCGGTGCTCAGCGCGGTCCAATTTCGTCCGCCGAAGATCGGTACAGTGAAGGAATAGAGAATTCGAAGCGTGGCTCCGGTCAGGGCCGGCAGCGCGGTCAACCAGAACTCCTGCTCTTCACTGAAGCTGAAACCGATCGCCTTCAGCTTCACCACCACCACGCTCCAGACCATCCAGACGGCGAATGCTAAGAGCAGCGCCGGAATGGAGAGCCAAAGGTTGCGGTTTGCGACCCGCTTCCCGGTCCGCATCCAGAACTCCGTCTCTTCCGGTCTCCAATCGCGGATCCGCACGCCACTCATGCTTGCCTCCCCGGCTCGGTCCCGTCTTCCTCCGGTCGCCTGGCCAGTACCTCGAAACCATCGAGCAGGTGCTTGAGCCCCCAGAGGCCCAGGAGAGTGGCGGCGAGGGTCAACACGATCTGCCAGGCGTAGCGCTTCAGGTTGTGCTGGAACAACCGAATCGGATCCCCATCCGAGTCGATCAACGGATGCGTGCCATCGCGGTACTCCTGGCAATCCTCGATTCCGTCGGAGTCCAGATCACTTCCCCTCGGCAGCATCCCGGCCAACTCCCCCGGTGCGAGTCGAAGCTCGAGGACTCGCGCCTTTCCCACGACATTTAGAATGTGATTGCCGAACGCGTTCAGGATCGGGCTGTGCACGCCCGCGCCAGGCTGAAGTGCCGCTCGCGAGCGACCCAGTTGCTCCAGCTCGGAGGGACTCAAACGCCCGATCTGGCCCAGTCCGGTGCCTTCCGGCCCGTCAGCGCTAGTGTGGCAGTAGGCGCAGTTCACCGCCCGCCCCGTGCTCGCGACCAGCGCCCGTTGGTATTCCGGGTGCGCCGAGGCAGGGACGGCGGCGGCGGCAACCAGGAACATTGCCAGCCCCACCGCGCAATCCCCGCGAGATGCCCTCGCCGGCGACCTCCGCGCAGACGATTGGACGGGGATCCGAGTTGGTATGCATCCCGACGCGCGTGACATCGTGTCAGTCCTTGAAGAGGTGGTAGACCTGTTCGCCGAAAAGAGTCATCACGACGAGGTAGAGTCCGGCCAGAGCGGCCAGCAGACGAAGCGTGCGGCGGTTGGTGTCCTTGAAGAGCCAGGGGGCGCCGACGCGCACGCCGCCAAGGACCCCCTGGGCCACCAGTACGACCCAAAACGGCAGCAGCTCGAGTGGGTAGTAGACCCAGAAGAAGTACCACTCCGGCTTGATTCCGTCGGGAGTGGATCCGGTCGGATTGAACGGCTCGAATAGCGGATAAGCGAAGAGCGACTCGAACGGCAAACAGACGCCGAGCAGGAAGAGCACCATGAACGCGAGCCCCC
>CAZZAH010000119.1:1474-10541 GCA_964652115.1 uncultured bacterium
GGGAAGAACTTCTCCTTCCGCCGCGGTGGTTCATCCACGCCGGAGCTCATGCCGTGGAGCTGGACCGAGAGCAGATGAAGCCCGAGAATTCCGCCCATGGCGAGCGGTAACAGGATCACGTGGAGAGAGAAGAAGCGGCTCAAGGTTGCCTGCCCTACCGTCGCCTCCCCTTGGATCGTCTCCCGGATCAGACGCGGCCACTCCGCCATCGCACCGGGGAGATAGGCACCCAGTTCTTCAATGGTCTGGAGCCCGATCTTGGTCGCATTGACCGCGATTTGATGCCACGGGAGCAGATAGCCTGAGAACCCGAAGACAAGCGTGACGGCAAAGAGCAGAACACCGCTCACCCAGGTCAGCTCGCGTGGCTTGACGAACGCCTTCATGGCGAAGGTGGTGAGTAGGTGTAGGAAGACCGCGGCGATCATGAGGGACGATGCCCAGGCATGTGTGTTGCGAACCAGTGCTCCGCCTGGAACGTGAAGGGTCAGGTGTTCGACTGACGCGTGGGCGTCGCTCACCGTCGGCTGGTAGTAGAAGAGAAGCATCAATCCGGTCACAACCTGAACGATGAAGAAGAAGAGCGCCAACCCTCCCAGGTAATACGCCCAGGAGAGGCGATGAATCGGGACCTCCTTCTTCTGCACCATGGAGGCGAAGTTCATTTTCTCTACCGGGAGGCGTTCCCCGATCCAAGCTTCGGTGCCCCGCGCGCGTTCGGTTGGCTTCATCGAGTGCTCCGGTTCTCGCCTGGCGTCACGCAGCCGCGGGTCGAGTGATGTAGAGGGTGCACGCGGCCAGGGCCTTCGGATCGATGACCCCACGCACCTCTTCGCCTGGCCCCTTCGAGGCCACCAGCGCGCCGTTTGCGTCGAGCAGAGCCCAACCCAACTCCGGCAAGGGCAACTTGGCCGGCGCGCCAGCGCTCGGAATCCCGGTCTTGACGTCGAAGTAGGACACATGACAAGGACAGAGAATCCTCCCGCCTTCGTCCATGTCACTGCCCACCGTGCAGCCCAAGTGCGTGCACTTGGCGGAGCGGAGGATCGGCAGGCCGTCTGCGCCCCGGAACGCCAGGCCCGGCGCCATCGCGTAGTCGATGAAGTATTTCCCCTTCCGCTCCGAGAGCTCGGCGTAGGGCGCCACCAAGATCAATGCGCTCCGCTGACGTTCGAGCTCGAGCGCGCGCTCCTCGGCCGCTTGCTGTAGTCGGACGAGCTTCTTTTGTAGCAGCTCGGTCTCGACCTCCGGATTGGCGGCCGGTCCCTTGAAGTAGTTGGCCGCCTTCTCCGACACGCCCAGCGCCAGAAGCGCCCCGGCACCCGCGACTCCCACCGACCCCTTGAGGAAGGCCCGCCGGCTATCCCCCAGCTGGACCTGCACAACCGCATGACGCTGGCGTCGCACGCCCGCCCAGTTCACCACCTGCGGCGCCCGCCAGAGGTAGCCCAGGGGCAGGGAGATGACGTGAACCAGGCGCGTGAAGGGAAAGAGCAAGAGCAACAGCCAAGCTCCGATCAGGTGCAGCTTGAACACGGGGGGAAAGTCAGCCACGTACGCAAGCTCCGGGCGAAGGGTGAAGAGCCCCCAGAGGTAAGGGACGACCGTTCCGGTGGCCCAGACCGCACCGTGTCCGAGGCGCAGCGCGCTCACGACCCCGAGTCCAACTTGCGCGATGAGGAGCAGCAGCACGATCAGATCGGCGGATGTGGTCACCGCCTGCATATGCCGCGAGCGGATCCGCCGGATGAGGAGAAGCAGCAACCCGACCAGCGAGAGCAGCGCGGCAGCCATCCCGATCACCTCGAACGCGAGCAAGACGCCGGGCACGCTCACCCACGATCCCCAAACAACCGGGAAGAGCAACGTCAGCAGGTGGCCGACCAGGATGATCAGGATGCCGACGTGCCACGCCCCGGACCCGAATCGCAGCTGCCGTGACTCCAGGAACTGGGAGGAGCGCGCCGAGAAGCTGAAACGGTCACTCCGCCACCGCCAGATTCCCCCCACGATCGCGCCGATCAGAGCCACATACGGCAGGCCGATCAGAAAGAACGGATCAAGCATCCTCCACCCCCTTCACTCCGCACGCGATGCCTGCGAGCGCGCAGTCGAACTCCATCCCTCTCTGCACCGGGAGCGGGGCGGCCTCGACTCCCGGGAACGACCAGTTGAGCACCTGCTCGACGGTCTCCAGCAGTTCCCGGTAGGCATGCCCCGGCGGCAAAGTCGCCTTCATTTTCACTAGCGCCCCGAGCAGGCAGTAGCGTGTCAGCTCCTCCGCTTCCGTACGCTCCAACGCTCCGACGAAGCGGAGCAGTGCGCCGACGTGATCGGGCAATTCAGAGCCCCAGTTGAAGCCAAGCACCTCCATGCGACCCCGAAGGGCGGCGAGAAACGCCGCGCGCTTGAAGTTCTCCTCGCCAAACAGGTGAACGCTCACGTAGGGCGCACAGGCCGCTCCTAGGTCGAAGGTCGAAACGAATAGCTCCTCCCGCGCCTCGAACACCATCCCGCTAAACCGCTCGCGATGGAGGTGCATGCGTTCCTTCACCCCCTCGTTGCCCAATGCACCCACGGACTGCTCCGCTGCTTCCCATGGGTCGGGGACATCAAGCGTCGGGTAGTCGAACAGGTTGGCGAGTGCCCCCAGCGCCTCCGCCGCCTCTGGTCCGATGTCCGCCGTCGTCCGCGCGCTCATCCTGAGCTCCGGCCGCTTCGACGAACCTCTCCGTCGTAGGCTTTGTAGCCCGCGCATCCCTTACATAGTTCTGGGCTGCAGGCCGGCTCCATCGCCTCTTCCCGCTGCAGGGGAGGAAGCACGTAGCGTTCATACTGGGTCGGCACAGCGGTCATGGCGTAGATCGCTTCTATCTCGTCCGCGGTGGTATTCGCTTCGCGCAGCACGCGCTGCACCTGCTCGGTGTGAAGGTCCTTTACTCCTTGCCAGCGCTTATACCAACGCACCGCCATCAGCTTGCGCAGCGACGCCTCCACCACATCAGTGTTCCCAGCCCCGAAGAGCGCGGCGAGATACTTGATGGGAAGCCGCGCCTGCTCCAAACCGGCGAAGAAACCGTCGGATCGGTGCTGATAGATCCCCTGCACCGCCTGTCCCATGATCGGAAGCAACGGTGGCACGTAGAAGAGCATTGGCATGGTGCGATACTCCACGTGGAGCGGAAGCGCCAGCTTCCACTCCATGACATACTTCCAGACCGGGGAGTTCTGCGCGGCCTCGAGGAATTCCTCACTGATCCCGTTCGCTCGTGCCTCGGCCAGAACCTGGGGATCACGCGGATCTAGCAGTGCCGTCCGCTGCGACTCGACCAAGGCACGATCGGTCACCTTCATCGCGGTCGGGACCCGCTCGGCATCGTACAGCAGCACGCCCAAATATCGGATCCGGCCGACGCAGGAGTGGAAGCATGCCGGCGGCTGTCCGGTCTCCAGCCGCGGGAAGCACAGGATGCACTTCTCCGACTTGCCGGTCTTCCAGTTGTAGTAGATCTTCTTGTATGGGCAGGCGCTTACACACGCCCGCCAACCGCGGCACTTCTCCTGGTTGATGAGGACGATGCCATCCTCTCCCCTTTTCGCGATCGCACCCGAGGGGCAGGCCGCGACACAGCTTGGATTCGCGCAATGGTTGCAGATTCGCGGCAGGTAGAACATCGTCAGCCGCTCAATCTCGAAAAGCTGTGACCGCTCCTCTTCGCCTAAGGCATCGAGATTGAGGTCTTTCTCGGCGTAGCGAGGCGAGCCCGAAAGATCGTCATCCCAGTTCGGACCGGATCGGATCTCGATCGGCTCCCCAGTTATCTGAGAGAGCGGAATCGCCGTCGGCTGGTCGTCGCCCAGCGGCGCGTTGAATAGATTCTGGTAATCGTAGGTCCAGGGCTCGTAGTAGTCATCGAGCGTCGGTTGATTCGGATTGTAGAAGAGTTTCAGCAACAGGTCGGCCTTGCTGTGCGTTCTCAGCTTTAGCTCTCCCGACTCATCCCAGCGCCAGCCGCCCTGGAAGTTGAGCTGATCTTCCCAACGGTGCGGATAGCCGGTTCCCGGTTTGGTTTCCACATTGTTCCACCACATGTAGTCCGCGCCCGGCCGGTCGGTCCAGATGTTCTTGCAAGCCACACTGCAAGTATGGCAACCGATGCACTTGTCCAGGTGGAACACCATCGCGACATGCGCGCGCACATCCATCAGTACACCACCTTGTCCAGCTTGCGGACGGTTACGAACGTGTCGCGATTCACGCCCTGCGGACCCCAGTAGTTGAAGGCGTAGGTGAACTGAGCGTAGCCGCCGATCATAAAGAGTGGCTTGAGGCGCACCCGGGTCAGGCTGTTGTGGCCGCCTGCCCGGCGGTTACCGCGCGAGGGAGACTTCGGCACTCCCAACGTTCGTTCGGGAGCGTGGTAGAGCAGACAGATTCCGCTCGGGATGCGGGCGCTCACCACCGCTCGAGTACAGACCACGCCGTGATCGTTGATCGCCTCAACCCAGTCATTGTCCGCCACGCCCATCCGCTCCGCGTCGCGGTCGTTGAGCCAGATGGGATAGCAGCCGCGCGAGAGGGTCTTCATGCGCAGGCTGTCGCCGTAGGTCGAGTGGATGTGCCACTTGCCGTGAGGCGTAAGGTAGTTGAGCACCAGCCCCCCTCCCCCGGCGCCTGACACTTCGAGATCGCGCGTTTGCCGCAGGTCCGCCCGAGGCTTGAAGGTGGGAAGGTTCTCCCCGAACGCGACGTAGGCTTCATGGTCGAGATAGAGATGCTGACGACCGGTGAGCGTGCGCCACGGAATCAACTCCTCCACGTTTTGGCAGTAGGCGGAGTAGGTGCGATCTCGGTTAGTGATACCGGTCCAGAATGGGGTTGTAAGCGTGCGCCTGGGCTGGGTTGCTAGATCCTGGAAGGTATAGCGAGTTGCCCGTGTACCCTCCGCCAAGTGGGTATGATCTATTCCCGTCTTGATCGATTCCGCGGCGAACGCGCGATGGGCCAGCTCGCCGTTGGTTTCGGCGGCGAAGTGGAGAATCGCCTCGCACACGTCCCGATCTTGACGCAGGCTGGGATAGCGACGTCCGCTCCAGCTTTCGGTCGGGTGAGTGTCGAGGTAGGCGTCATAGAGGTCTTTCACCTCGTAGTGGGTTCCGTGCACGGCGAGTCCGTTGTCGCGGAAGTTCGGTCCCAGGGAGATGAACCGCCGGTATACATCTCGGTAGTCACGGGACACGAGCTTGAAGGTCGGCATCGTCTTCCCCGGGATCGCTTCGCACTCACCTCGCGCCCAGTCCTTGACCGTCGGCTGCGCCATCTCGGCGGGGGTGTCGTGCATAAGGGGAGACATGACCAGGTCCCGCACCGGCCCGTCGAAGTACCTGGGCGCGAGGTCGGCTGTCGCCTCGGCGATCCCGCGGAAGATCTGCCAGTCGGAACGCGACTCCCAGCATGGAGGCACGGCCGCTTGGAGCGGGTGAATGAAGGTGTGCATGTCGGTCGAGTTCAGGTCGTCCTTCTCGTAATAGGTTGCTGCGGGGAGGACGATGTCGGAGTAGAGCGCGGAAGTGTCCATGCGAAAGTTGAGGTCCACCACCAGATCCAACTTCCCCGGATCGACCTTCTCGTGCCAGGTCACGTCCTTGACTTCGCTTCCGGCTACTTCTGGGGCCACCGCATTGTAGTGCGTTCCGAGATAGTGCTTGAGGAAGTACTCATGCCCCTTGGCCGAGGACATCAACGCATTCCCGCGCCAGATGTAGAGCAGACGCGGGAAACTCTCGGGATTGTCCGGATCCTCCATCGCGAACTTGAGTCGTCGCGACCTGAGCTCCTCTACGACTCGGGCAACGATCTCCGCGTCGGTCTTCGCCCCCGCGGCCTCCGCGTCGCGCACCACCTCGAAGTTGCTCCGAGTGAACTGCGGGAAACATGGGAGCCAGCCCGCCCGTACCGCCAGCGCCTGCTTGTCGGCGGTATGGCCGTGCGCCATCGGATGTCGGGCGTCCGAAACTGGGCACAGCTCGCTAAACCCTCGGTCGTATCGCCACTGGTCCGAGTGCATGTAGTGGAACGAAGGCGAATTCTGTTGCCGCGGCGGCCCCGACCAATCCGTGCCGAATGCGATCGGCGCCCACGAGGCCTGTGGAGTCAGCTTTTCCTGTCCCACGTAGTGGTTGAGGCCGCCACCGTTCTTGCCCACGCAACCACAGAAAAGCAGCGCGTTGATGATCGCCCGGTAGATCAGATTGTTGTGGTACCAGTGATTCACCCCGGCACCGATGATGACGCTACACTTCCCTCCGGTGTGCTCTGCGGTGGCGGCCCACTCGCGGGCGAAATTCACCACGACATCCGCCGCCACGCCGGTGAATCGCTCCTGCCAGGCCGGAGTGAAGGGGTGACCGTCGTCGTTGTAGTCTCTCGGCCATTCCCCTGGGAGCCCCCGATCGATTCCGTATTGAGCGAAGTAGAGCTCCATCACCGTGGTCACGAACAGATCTCCGTCCACGCTCTTCACCTTGCGGACCGGCACGTGACGACGCAGGCTGCGGCCGGCCGTACCGACCGAGAAGTCGGAAACGCTGAGCGGAACCGTCCCATCGGCACTGCCTTGCAGCTCGAGGCGTGGCCGAATCGCGCGGCCTTCCTCATCCTCGAGCTTCAGGTTCCAGTTTCCCTTTCTGCTCTGCCAACGGTGGCCGGTGGTTCCTTGCGGGAGCCGCAGCTCTCCGGAGTCGGCGTCGATCACGAAGCTTTTCCACTCCGCGTTCTCGACCGTGCGCGTCGACTCCAGCGCGGAGGCCCGAAGAAGTGATCCCGCGCGATAGGTTCCGTCTGGCTCGGATTCCAGACGGACCAGGAACGCCGCGTCCGTGTACTTCGCCAAATAGTCCGAGAAATCCGGGACTGAACGCTGGGCGTGAAACTCCTTCAGGATCACGTGACCTACCGCCATCCAGAAGGCCCCGTCGCTCCCTTGATGCAGCGGAACCCACTCGTCGGCCACCTTGGAGGTCTGGCTGAAGTCGGGCGAAAAGACGACGACCTTCGCCCCCGCGTGCCGTGCCTCAACCAAGAAGTGCGCATCCGGCGTGCGCGTCATGAGCACATTCGATCCCACCGTGGCGATGAACTTGGAGTGGTACCAGTCGGCACTCTCCGCCACGTCGGTTTGTTCTCCCCAGATCTCCGGCGAGGCCGGAGGCAGATCGCAATACCAGTCGTAGAAAGAGAGCGAAACTCCGCCCATCAGCTGACAAAAACGCGCACCGGCTGCGTAGCTGGCCATCGACATGGCAGGAATTGGTGAGAAACCGACGATCCGGTCCGGTCCATGGCGGCGAACGGTGTGTAGGTTCGCCGCCGCCATGATCGCATTCACCTCGTCCCACGATGAGCGACGAAACCCGCCCTTTCCGCGGGCCTGTTGGTACCGCGTTCGCGCGCTCGAGTCTTCGACGATCGAGGCCCAGGCGGCCACCGGATCGCCAGGATGACAACGCTGCGCCGTTCGCCAGAGGTCGATCAACACCCCGCGCACGTAGGGGTACTTCACTCGGAGAGGACTGTAGATGTACCAGGAGTATGAGATTCCTCGCTGGCATCCGCGCGGCTCGTAAGGGGGGATTTGTCGATCGATGATCGGATAATCGAGAGCCTGCAGCTCCCAGACAACGATCCCGTTCTTCACGAAGATGTCCCAACTACAGGACCCGGTGCAGTTGACCCCGTGCGTGCTCCGCACTTTCTTGTCGTACGACCAGCGGTCGCGGTAGAACGACTCCCAGCTTCGTTCCTTCGGGGCAAAGATGTCCTGGATCCAACCCATGCTACCCCTCCCTGCCTGTGCGAACCGGCCCGCGCCGACGGCGACCGAAGTAGGCTGCCAGACCCGTAAAGGCCAGCGCGGCCCCCCCTCCGGCAAGGGCGAGGAGCGGTGCGGAGTTCGACTGCGGCATCTCGAGCTTCGACGAGGCGAGGTATTCGGCCAGGTGCGCCGCCTCTTGCCCCGTGATCGGGTGAGCCCGGTAGTGCGGGGCCATGATCTTGTAGCCCGCGCCCGCGATGCCCGAGGCAAGTGGAGTCCTACCCAGTCGTGTCGCCGCATCGGTCAGGTCCGGTCCGAGTCCTCCTCCCGCGCCGGCGAAGCGATGGCACGACGCGCAGGCCAACCCTCCGTGGTCCAGTCGCTGCTCGCCGCGAAAGAGGCGCCGACCGATGGCCGCGTCTGGTGGAGCCAGAGTCTTGGCGAACTGGGCTCGTACCCGCTCTTCCTGCACCAGAAGCCTGGACTTCGCGTCCGCCGCCTGAAGAAACGCGCACAGGTTTGCCAGATCGGTGTCGCTCAGCGGGCCCACGTTCTTCTCCATCCGCTTTACCGCGGCATGGAGCTGCTCCCGTGGCCAGGCCACGACGTGCGACAGCGCCGGACCATTCAGCTTCGCCCCCTCTAGGCGGTGACACCCGGCGCACGCGGTCAGGAATCGCCGGGCCCCCGGATCATCGCGAACCACCTCGACCTGGACCGAGTCCGAGGCGCCGGTCGTTTCGGATCGAGCCGGAGCGGGCGCGAAGGCCCCAATTACCCCCGTCAACAAGACGATGAGGAGGCGCGGCATCACTTTCGTCCCCGTTTTCCAGCGATTTCGCCTGAAGGTACGAGGGCCGGATACATGACGCAGGCCGCATTCCGAACTCTCCCGGTGCCCGCTACCGAGTCTCTTGATATGTCCGCGAGCGACCACTTTGTCAGCGGATCCAGCATGGCCCGATGCAGCGCGTACATGGCGTGGTGAAACTGACAGAGCTGGGGATTCGGCAGACCGGCGGAGCAGTAGTCCGCCAAGATCGGCCCCTGCAGCGCCTGCACCACCTCCAGTAGCGTGATCTCCTTCGGAGAACGAGCCAAGGTCACTCCTCCTTTCACGCCTCGGTGGGCGCTCAGGATTCCGGTCCGAACCAACTGACCGGTTACCTTGGCCAGATAGGACGGCGAGCATCGAAGCGCTTCCGCGATCGCTCGGGGCGAGATCGGTTCTTCAGCCCTCTGACGCGCGAGGT
>CAZZAH010000120.1:0-7098 GCA_964652115.1 uncultured bacterium
GGCGAGCCGAGTGTGCGCGAGATCGCGTCGACCTTCCGCGCGGAGCAGCTCGCGCGGAGCTTCGAGGCTGCGAGCGCGCGGCTTCGGCTCGATGCGGCGGTGGCGGAGTACGCGGAGATCCTGCGTGGCAGCTTCTACGCGAAGGAGGGGAGCTTCGAGGCGATCCTTCCGATCGCGCGGGGCTGTGCGCGCGAGCTCAGCGGCGACGACACAGTGGCTGAGTTCGTGACCTTGGTCGAGAAGGCGCGCGATCTCTGGAAGACGCGGCCGACGCTCGAGCCGGCCGGGCCGCCGGCGGTCGGGCGGTAGCGGTCGTCCGTCTGGCCTGGGACTGGCTCGGGAGCGGGTCGACACATGAACCAACCGTCGACCCGCTCAACGCGCAAGAGGACTCCTCGCAGGAGCAGGCATTCAGTTCACATCAAGAATCCAGAGGTCGCTAACGTTGTTCGTGCTGAAGTTGCGAAAGACGATTCGTCTCCCGTCGGGTGACCAGCTTGGCTCCTGTTCCGCGCCCGGATCTATGGTCAGCTGGCGAGCGTTTGCGCCCGTGGCATCCATCACCCAGATGTCGAAGTTGCCGGACCGATCCGACGAGAACGCAATTTTGGATCCATCGGGTGACCATCGCGGGGTCGTATCTATCCCCGGATCAGCGGTGAGTTGAACCTCGTCGCCTCCGGTCGCGGCCATGGACCAGATGTCGTCATTACCAGACTGGTTCGACACGAACAAGAGCCGGGATCCATCGCGAGACCAATCCAAGTCTGCGACCTTATCCCCGGCGGAGCGCAGCGGCGTAGGTTCCCCTCCCCCGACATCAACGACGTAAATCTCAGCGATAGACGAACCGAAGTCTCCCACGAGTTGCGTGTACGCGATCTTGGTCCCGTCGGGTGACCAGGAGGAGCGGGACAACTTCTGGCCACCTGGACTTACTAAAACCGAAGGAATCGCTCCCGCGCGCGCGTCCATCACCATCAGCTCGCTGACTGTGTCGTTGCCTAACGGACGGAACTGCCTGAACACGATCCTCTTGTTATCCGGGGCCCATCGCGGAAAGGCAGTGCCAACCGGGATATTTGTGATTCGTGTGGCGTCACCACCACTTGGATCTATCGTGTAAAGCTGGAACGTGAATTGCTGCGCCCAGTCCGCGTAAAACACAATCGACTCGCCGTCCGGAGACCAATCCGGTCCCAATGCACCCGCGGCTTGTGAACTGTTAGTCAGGCGCGTCAAGCCGGCCGAAAGCGTCGCTCCTTGCACCACATTGGACAGGTCCGCCAGATTCGGTGCCTCGTCGACCGCACGCACACAAAAGAAGAACAAGTTGCCGGGAGGTAGATCCATAACGGTGAATGACTCCATGGTACCGGCGGGGCCCGGCGCCTGTACGCCCTCGATTCGGGTCGCGGTATTCCAATTGTCGAGTGTAATCTCCTTGACTGACCGCCGGAGCTCGTACTGGGTTGCTCGCCCCGATCCGCCGTCGTTTCCCGGTGCTGTCCACCGCAGACCGATCGCGGTCGCAGTGGCGGACGTGACCTCAAGGTCAGTGATCGCGGCCGGCGGAATCGTGTCGCCGAGCGCAGCATTCACGACATTAGAAATCGCTGAGCGATTGTCGCGTTCGTCAAATGCGCGCGCGGCAAAGAACCAATTCCCGAGCGGCAGTCCCGAGAGCGTGAATTGCTCGAGCCGACCCGCTGCTTGAGGCACGGGCGGAGAAGCCACGAGCGTAGCGGATTCCCAATTCGATTCAGTCACTGTAGACGGAGCTCGACGGACTTCGTATCGAGTCGCCCTTCCGTCGGTGCCGTCGTCCCCAGGTGACGTCCAACCAAGGAGCACGCTGTGCGGACCAAGCGCGCGGACAGACAGGTCGGAGATCGTGGAAGGAGGAGTGGCATCGCCAGCCGGTGGGGTCGACTTGTCGCTGGCGCAACCGACGAGTAGTAACGTGGTCAGGACTGCACGACTGGACCAGTTCAATTCTGGACCTCCGTCTGGATTGGCCAAAAGCATCGCGCCCGGCGGTCACCGGTCTTCGGGTACCACCAACCAGTTCGTCAAGGAAACGGGGAGGAGGCCAAGCGGGACAGACGATGAGACTCAACCGTACTGCCCCGCCCGAACTACTATTGCAATCTCACGGACCGCACGTTGTGCAGACTTGACTGTAGAGTTCGCAGTTGAGCCTCCCCCGATTTGATGGACACCAGGTTTACACATGATTGGTCTGGGCTTCAAACGCTGCTGGGCTGACATGCCCGAGCGTCGAGTGCAGCCGCTCTCGATTGTAGAACCCTTCGACGTACTGGAACACGTCCGCTTTCGCGTCCGCGATCGTTTCGTAGCCCTGCGGCTGCAGCCACTCTCCTTTCAGCGAAGCGAAGAAGCTCTCCGCCACCGCGTTGTCCCAGCAATCTCCCTTTCGGCTCATGCTCGCGAGCATGCCGTGGCGTTCGAGCGCGGCGCGGAACGCAGCCGAAGCGTAGGTGCTTCCGCGATCGCTGTGAAAGATCAGGCCCGGCGCCGGTCTGCGCGCGGTGACCGCCATGTCGAGCGCTCGCAGAACCAAGGCGGTGTCGTTCTCGGTGCCGAAGCTCCAGCCGACGACGCGACGCGAGTAGAGATCCAAGGTGGCGGCGAAGTAGAGCCAGCCTTCGCGAGTCCAGATGTAGGTCACGTCCGACACCCACGCACAATTCGGCTCCGGCGCACTGAAGTGCCGCTGCAGCAGATTGGGCGCGATCGGGAACCGGTGGTTCGAGTCGGTCGTGCGGTGAAAGCGCTTCTTTCGTCCCGCGGCGAGGCCGTTTTCCCGCATCACTCGAGCGATGCGATGTCGACCGAAGCTGTGCCCGCGGTCCTTCAGCTCTCGATGCATGCGCGGACTGCCGTAGGCCCTCCGCGTCCGACTGCGAAGCAAGCGGAGCTCCCGCAGAAGCAGCTTGTCCTCCAGAGCTCGAGCACTCAACGGACGATGACAGAAGGCGTGGAACCCGCTCGGCGAGACGTCGAAAGCGCGGCACATCACCGCGACCGGATACTGTCCGCGATACGCCTGCATCAAACGGAACCTCGCGATAGGTCCTTCGCGAAATACGCTGCTGTTTTTTTTAGAAACGCGATCTCTTGGCGGAGCGAACGGTTCTCGCGTTCGAGCCTCCGGAACTCTTCGTCGCTCGGCTTGAGCCGACCGCGACCCGGAAAAGCTTCCACCTGGTCGGCGAGCACCTCACGCTTCCAGACGCTGAGCAAGTTGGCGTGGATCCCTATCTCGCGAGCCACCGCGGCGATCGAACGACCCCCTTCGACCACCTGCCGTACCGACTCGATCTTGAACTCCCGCGTGAACGACCGACGCGGTTGGCGCTGCTTCTTCATGGACGACCTCCGAGGAGGGATTATCCCACCTGACTTAGGTCTCCATCAAATCCGGGGAGGCTCAGGGTAATTGGTGCATGTATCTGCGGGGGTCGTTGAGCATGGGGAGCCACTGCAGGCAAATCCATTTCCCGCGGAACACACAATGCTGATCCCGGACAAGTAAGCGTTCCGCATGGCATCACGTAACGTTCGACTGTAGGCATAGCAGTGCTTATAAGCGCCGTACCCCCAGCTTTGATTGACAACTGGCCGCGGGCAGGGGATGAAGCCCGAATGCCCGAAACCCAGTCGACCAAACCCAACAATTGGGTCAAGCTCTGACGGAGCGGAATCGTCGGCGAACGAGGCCCCTTGGGTCGGGTGTTCAATCAGGCTGAATGTAGTGGTGTCTTCGTAGGCATAGGCGGCGAACCAGAAGACTTCTATGAGGGAGTCGGTCTCCGCCGCAGTCCAGACCAATGCGGTGCCTGAACCGGGAGCCGGCCAGTCTTCTGTAGGCAATTCGAAGTTGGCGCAGCTACCGAAATCTGCGAGGCTAAGAACGTTTTCGTCGTATTCAATGCCGAAAGTTATACCGACCAGACGTGGGGCGTTTCCGTTAGGGAACGCAGCGATCACATGAAAGACGGACACATCCGACTCGACAGGGATCTCGCTGACCGCTTCGGCGCAAGTCATGAGCGCGCTCTGAGTGCAGTATCCTTGAGATTCCGTAGTGTAGACAATACTCGCGTTCGCATGCAGAATAAGCGTCCCTCCTTCGTTGGGACCGGCTAACGCCGTCTGTGTCATGAAGAGCAAGCAAGTAAGCGCGATCCAGGAGTGGGTTGAGAGCGTCGTCATGCGGCTTTCTTTCCTGATAGCGCGCCTACGATCGAGTTGGCTCTTCTCCTGCATGTTCAGAGTTGGCGACGGCTCTTGACGCGAACGCGAGCCCGCTTCGACAGATTCGACGGAAGACACACGAAGCCGAATTGGACTTCGTGCGCATCGCTGCTCACCGAGCAGGTGGGGATGAACGGCGGGAGCATCGCGGCCAAGCGACCTCCATGGCTCTGGTGACATGCCTTCTCGAGTATGCACGCGAGTTAGCTGTGTTGGATTTTGCTATGCTAGGCCACGCCGGGTCAACGGAGGAGTGTCGCCAAGGTGGTGGCATACGGATCCGAATCGGTGCCAACGGGACTGATGGGGCCCACAAAACCCACAATCTCTAGTCCGAGTACGTCATCGCCGATCGGATCGCCCAGTCGATTGAGAACGGCCATAACGGCGGAGCACCGCGCAGAGAAGTCGGAAGTGGCTCCGGGGCTGGCGTCGGTTGCGCCGCACCACGGAGTCGAGGCGCCGCGCTCTCTCGCCGCGCGATCATCCCGGTCCCGGGATTCAAGGAGAACCGGCCCAGACGAGAGTTGGGATTCCACCGTCGCACCAGGTGAGAATCTACCTGGACCAGGGTTTCGCCCTTGCTTCGCCTCCAGCCGAGCGCGTCTCCACCGCATCCTCCGCATCGCCTTCCGGTCGTCGGCCGCTCCGATGCCCATCAGGTCGCGGTACTTGGTGACCGCGCGGGGCCTGATCGGGTGGCCGCGCTGCTGCAGGATTTCGGCGACCTCGACCGTGTATCGGGGACGGGCTAACGCCAGCCGTAGCCGACCTTCACCACCAGCTCGCGCGAGGGGCCGG
This sequence comes from uncultured bacterium, assembly GCA_964652115.1. Taxonomy (GTDB): domain Bacteria; phylum Eisenbacteria; class RBG-16-71-46; order CAIMUX01; family CAIMUX01; genus JADJQY01. Next base: position 5,083 of record CAZZAH010000120.1, read on the forward strand.
GCACCGGCGGGTCTCCGACGTATGCGCCCGTGATGGTCGGGTACTTCTCGTCGGCGAGGTTGAAGACTCCGGCACCGACTTCCCACCCGTTCAAGAAGAGCATCCGCGCGAAGACGTTGGCCAGGAGGGTCGCGGGATGAGTTCGGTCGACCGGCACGTAGTCCGAGTCCGACCCGTCCCAGAACCACGAGGAGTTGCGCGCGTAGCGACTGCTGAACCAGACCAGACCTGGGCTCACGGAGATGCGGTTGGTCAGCATCACGGTCCCGTTCAGAGTCAGCTTGTGCGTAGGGAAACCGAGAGTCACTTCCTCGATGACCTCACCGGCGGAGTCCTTCGCCATCGAGTCTTCCGGATCGTCGTAGTGGGCGCGATAGAACGAGTAGGTCGCCCCGGCGCGCCAGCGACGCTGGTGCCACCGAGCTTCCCCTTCGACGCCCCGGGACCGGACCGAAGTGTTCGAGAAAGTCCCCGAGTAGAGAATGACCGGCTTCATCTGGATGGCGAATGCGTTCGCCCGTACGAGTAGTCGATCTCCCAGACCCCATCCGAGCTCAGCGTCGTACTCTGTTGCGAATTCCGGGCGGATCGATTCGTCCTGCCAGGTGACCGTCATCAGGGTGGGAGGGTGATAGGCACGGCTCGCCAGCGCCTTGGCGTAAAGGCTTCCCCATCGCCGGGTGAGCGCGATACGCGGCAACCGCGCGGTTGGGAATCGCTCGTTCTTGTCGAGCCGGCCGCCCACCGTGAGATCGAACAGCCGCGTGCGTAGCCCGTACTCGCCGAAGAAGGAGTGCACCTCTCCGGTCACGCGGGTCGGGTTGGCACCGTAGAAGTAGTAGTAGTGCCACGGATCGCCCGCGGCGATCTCCGGAAGATTGGCGCGGATCGACTCGTGTGAAAGCTCCGCCCCGACCACGATCGTCATATCACGGGTCGCTTGCCACGAAGCGGTCGCGGCACCGAGGATCCGGCTATTCGGGAAGTCGCGGAACTCATGCCGTGCGTCGTGCGGGTCCTCGACCACGTCGAAGACCCAGTCGTGTTTCTTGCGCCAGGAATTGGACCGGTAGTAGGTAAGCCTGGGGGTCACGCTAAGTGTGGCGGTGGGCTTCCAAGCGTAGCGAGACTCGAACGCGTAGGTGTCGTAGTCGGTGCGCAGGGGTCGGTCTACTCCACCAAGCAGTACTCCGTCAGCGCCATATCCCCGCGACATGCGGCTGTCCTGACGGAGCGAGTTGATCGCCAGGCGCGCGCTCAGTCCCTTGTAACCGACTCCGCCGTTCACGCATTCGTAGCTCTGGCCCGTGAAGCGATCGAGCGAGAATATCTCGCCGTACTTGTCTGTGTACTCTCCCCCATCGAGATGTCCACCCCCGGCGATGGCGCTGACCGACAGATCCGCGTCACCCTTGCGTCCCCACCATCCGGCGCTGACCGAGCGGCGGTTGTATGTATCGGTTCCCTGGCCGTAGGTGGTCGCGACAGAGCCGCCGCGGTTTTCCGGCCCTCGGGTCACGATGTTCAGCACCGCGAGCTCGCCGTACTCGCCGTACACCGCCGAAGCCGGTCCGCGAAGGATCTCGATTCGATCGATGTGGTCGACCGAGAATTGGCGAGCGAAGACGGTGTTGCCGTAGAGCGGTTCATTCAAGCGAACCCCGTCCAAGAGGACGAGAATCTTCCCCTCCATTCCCCACAGGCCCCGCACCCCGTAGCCGTGGACGTTCTGTTCATCCTGCCCGGGAGTCACACCGGGCACGAAGATCAAGAGGTCCTCGAGCGAGCGGGCACCGGAAGCCTCGATCTCGTCGTGTGTGATGACGCTGGCCACGCCGGGCGCCTCGTCCACCGGCCTTTCCGTCAAGGACGAAACCGAAATCGGAGTATCGAGCAATCGGTCGAGCGGTAGATCTCCCAGCTCCTGAGCCTCCGCGGGGACGGTCGCGAGCAGGCACACCAGCGGAAGAAGCTTGCGGAGAATCGGTCGCGCTGTGCCGAGCCTGTTGGCCTGTG
>CAZZAH010000120.1:7198-10498 GCA_964652115.1 uncultured bacterium
AGCGGAAGAAGCTTGCGGAGAATCGGTCGCGCTGTGCCGAGCCTGTTGGCCTGTGCCCGGACCGGGAGAAGATCGGACATGAGAGCCGCCTCCAGTTGAGGGTCCTTGCTCGCGGATTTCTTCCGAACGGCCTGCCCAGCGTTGTCGGCAGGTTAGGTGGGGATCGTTAGAGCTGGCCACGTTCCGCGAAGTTGTCGCGACGCGGAAGCTCCAAATCGTTACCGCACCGTCCGCATGCTGCCGATGGTTTCAGGGGCGCACCAAATTGGCGGAGCTCAGGTCCGAGCGACCCGAGAGGAGCGATCGAGGCGTGAAGCGCAGGAGGCGAATTCCAGCTCGCGAAGCGACCTTGCTGCGTCTCGCACTGCCCCTGCTCGCACTTTGCTTCGAGTGCTCCCCTCGCGCCATCGCTAGCCCTAAGCGCGAGGAGATCCAGGCGGCCCTCGTGTACAAGTTCGCTCAATTCGTGGAGTGGCGAGCTGCTGCGGATCCATCGGGAGATTCGCTGACGGTCGGAGTCCTCGGGAGCGAAGCGATGGTGCCCGCGCTCGAAGCTGCGCTGCGCGGCAGGACCCTGCAAGGCCACCCCGTCACCGTTCGAAGCTTCGCGCGACCCGAGGAGGTGCGCGACTGTCGAATCTTGTTCGTCGACGTGCTCGAGTCGCGGCAGCCTTTGGTTCTTGGCGCGATCTCGCGGCGCGATGTGCTCACCATCGGCCCAGGCCACGAGTTCGTCCACGCGGGAGGCGTCATCGGGATACTCGTGCAGGACGGCCAGGTGAAGTTCGAGATCAACTTGCAGGCTGCGGACGAAGCCAGCATCACCATCCATGCAGCCCTACTCGGGCTCGCGAGCGAGGCCGGTCGGTGGTGAACGGAACTGTGGGCCACGGGCAATCAACCTTCTCGGGGCTAAGCCTGCAGCGAAAGTTGATCGCGGTGTCGATGCTGACCGCGGGGCTCGCCCTCGCCGGATCCGCCGCCAACTTCATCGCCTATGAGTGGATCACCATTCCGAAGGAGGTGCGAGATTCCCTCGTGACGCAAGCCGACGTCGTGGCCGAGAACAGCGCGGCGGCCGTCGTGTTCGGCGAAGCCGAATCCGCGGCCCAGTGCCTATCGGCGCTGGAGGCCGATCATCGTATCCAGTCGGCCTGCATCTATGCCGAGGACGGCGTTCCTCTCGCCACGTACGTCCGTGCCCACACCCTGGATTCATTCGTTCCCCCGCCGCCCGAGCCTCCAGGCGACAACATCGAGGCCGGCCGCTTGCACCTCTTCCGCCAGATCCGAACCGCCGACACCGTCGCCGGAACGCTCTACGTCCAGGCGGACCTTCGGGGGACGCTCCGCGAACGCGTGGTCCGCGTGGTGGAATTCGTGGCGGGGAGCCTCGTCGTGCTCCTCGCGCTCGCCTTGCTCCTGGCGCGCAAGGTGCAGGCTCTGATTTCTCGCCCCATTCTCACCCTGTCGAGCGCGGCCGAGCGAGTGGCGGCCAATAGCGACTATGCGATTCGGGTCGAACCGGTCGGCAACGATGAGATCACCGGGCTGATGTGCCACTTCAACACCATGCTCGCGGGAATCGAGCAGCGCGACCATCAGCTCGCACTGCACCAGGAGCGCCTGGAGGAGATGGTCGACGAGCGCACGCGCGAGCTGAGCGAAGCCAACGCCGAGTTGGTTGCACAACGTGATCGGGTCGAGGCGGCGACGCGCGCCAAGAGCCAATTCCTCGCCAATATGAGCCACGAGATCCGCACACCGATGAACGGCATCATCGGGATGACCGACCTGACGCTCGAAAGCACCGACCTCACCGCGGAGCAGCACGACTACCTTTCAGTCGTTCGCCGTTCGGCCGAGGCGCTTCTCGCGATCATCAACGATATCCTCGACTTTTCGAAGATCGAGGCTGGGCGCGTGGAGCTCGAATTGCGCCGCTTCGATCTCTGGGAGTGCGCGGAAGACGCGGTGCGGTGGTTCGCTTTGCCGGCGCGCGAGAAGCGATTGGACTTATGCTGCATGATCCACCCTGACGTGCCGCGTTACGTCCTCGGCGATCAGGTGCGTTTCCGGCAGGTCGTGGTCAATCTTCTCGGCAATGCAGTCAAGTTCACGGAGCGCGGTTCTGTAACGCTCGAGCTCCGTTTGAGCTCAGCCCGCGACCGCAATAACGGCGATCCCGGTGTGACTACTCCAACCGGGGAGAGCGGCGCTGCCGGAATCATGGTGAAGGTGTGTGACTCCGGAATCGGAATCGAATCGGACAAGCTCTCCGAGATCTTCCAGCCGTTTACCCAGGCCGACAATTCGATCACTCGCCGATTTGGTGGTACAGGGCTCGGGTTAGATATCTCCCGGCGTCTGGTCGAATTGATGGGCGGAACGCTGTCGGTCGAGAGCAGACACGGCGAAGGAAGCACATTTGGTTTTACGGTTGCCCTGCCGGTGGCTTCAGTTGACGAGAGCTCGATCGAACCCACGCTCGATGGCGAGGCGCTGGCCCTGCTCCGAGGCCGTGAGGTGCTGGTCGCGACCAGCGGGCCAGCGACCGCCCGCGCGTTGGAGCAGATCCTCAGCTTCTTCGGCGCCAGAACGGAGATCGTCACCACGTTCGGAGCGCTGATGCAGGTTCGCCGCGAGCGGGCGGCAGGAGGTGGGCGCCCCAACCTCATCATGCTCGACGCGGCGCTCTCTGGAGGAGACGCCGCAACGATCGTCTCGGAAACCTCGACGCTCTTCGATCCGAGCGTCGCGATCGCCGTGCTGGTGCCTGCCGGTCAAAGCTCCAGACACCTCGCCGCCTACGCGGCTCAGGGAGCGGCTCATTCCTTCGGAACCCCGCTCCGCGTGAGCGAGCTCTGCGAGTTCCTCCCACTGCTGGTGAATCTCGAGTCGCGAGCTGCCCGTCCGGTGCGCGTTGCCCGCAGCTCGCAGTCTTCCCTCGCGCACCAGCAACCTGGCTCGCGTGCGCTGCGCATTCTGGTGGCGGAAGACAACGCTCTCAATCAGCAGCTCATCCGGAGCGTCTTGGAGAAGCGCGGCCATGCGGTCACCGTGGTCGAGAACGGACGCCTCGCGGTGGAGGAGGTAGGCCGTGGCACGTTCGATCTCGTGCTGATGGATCTCCACATGCCTGTGATGGGGGGGCTCGAAGCGACCGTGGCGATACGAGCTGCCGAAGCGGCGGGCTCGACCCGCGTGCCGATCATCGCGGTCACCGCCGACGCTATCAACGACGTACGCGAGCGCTGCCGAAACGCCGGCATAGACGCCTATCTGGAGAAGCCGCTGCGA
>CAZZAH010000121.1:0-5284 GCA_964652115.1 uncultured bacterium
ACCGGCGGTGAAGCCTGAGCGACACCCGAGCTCGCCCCGCACGGTGCGGGAAACACGCGAACCGAGGAGCTGGCGGTATCGGTGACGAAGAGCGAGCGGTTGTCGACCGCCACACCGGCCGCATGGCACTCATTGGGCGGCAGCCCCGCGACGAAGCGCGGTGACGTCGGCTCCGACACGTCGACGATGTGAAGTCCGGCATCCGCGGAGCAGACGTAAGCACGCCCGTCGAACAACGCGAGGTCATCGCAAAGGCCGTTCAGCGCGCGGCTGCCCAGCAGCACCGGATTGCTCGGCACGCTCGCATCGATGACGAAGAGCCCGGAGCCTCCGACGTACACGAGATCGCCGTCGCTCGCGACCGAGTTCGCGAAGCCGTTGTCCAGGCTACCGAGGAGCACGGGCGAGGTCGGCACCGAGACGTCGAAGATCTCGAGCCCTGAAGCCTTGTCCGCGACGAAGACGTGGGGCCAGTGGACCGCCACGTCCACCGCCGAGCCGGGAGTGTTGTAGGTCGCGACGATCGTCGGCTCGAAGGGATCGGAGACGTCAACCACGCGCAGCCCCGCCGATCCGTCCGCCAGGTACGCGATCGATCCGTGCACGGCGACCGCGAGCGCGTTGGTGGACGACACATCGCCACGCACGACCGGAGCGGACGGATCCGAGATGTCGACCACGGTCAGGCCGTAGACCGTTTCGGCCAGGTACGCGAAGTCGCCGTCGACCGCGAGGTCGACCGCGCGATCGGTGTCGACGGAGCCGATCAGCAGAGGATTGAGCGGGTCCGACACGTCGACCACCGAGAGTCCGTTCGCGCTCCGCGCCACGTAGAGAAGTTGGTCACGCAGCAGCAGGCCGGCGACGCCCCCCGGAAGCGGCTTCTCCGCGAGGTGCGTGACGCTCGCGGGATTCGTGACGTCGAAGCGTGCGACCAGACCGCTCGCCCCGCCGGTGAGGATGGCGTGCGTCGAGGAGATCGCCCCGCCCCCGGCGAAGCTCTGCGTCGGGCCGTTCGCCACCCCCAGAAGCGCCGGAGCATCCGGACTCGAGACGTCGTAGAGGCGAACCCCGGATGGAGCCTCCAACTCAAGGCCGCCCGCCGTGACGCAGAGCAGAGCTCCTTCGACGGCGACCCCGCCGATGAAGGTCGTGGCCGGTGGATAAATCATGCTCTTCAGCATCGGCACGTTCGGCACGGTAAGGTCGACGACGTAGACCACGGAGCTGAACACATTCGCGCTGACGGCCATGTAGGCATACCCATCGGCGACCGCGAGCGAGTAGGCGTAGTCGGCCACCTGCAAGGTCCCCAGCAGCCCCGGGCTGAGCGGATTCGAGATGTCGACCACGCGCAGGCCGCCGGCGCCGTCCGCGAGATAGGCGAGGCCCCCATCCACTACCACGTCCACGCTGGTGCCGCTGGTGTTCAAGCTCCCGACGATCTGCGGCGAGAGGGGATTGCTCACGTCGACGACCGCGAGGCCGGCGTCGCCGTCGGCGAGGTAGGCGTAGTCGCCGGCAACCGCAACGCCGAACCCGCCGCCGGGGCTGATCACCGCGCCGACCAGGACCGGCTGCGCGGGATTGATCACGTTCACGATCTCTAGCCCCGCGCTTCCGTCGGCGACGAAGGCGAGCGTTCCGCGCAAGGCGACGTCATACGCGACACCCGGCGTGTTCAAGCCCGCCAGCGCGATCGGATGGTCCGGATTGGAGAGGTCGAGGAGCTTGAGTCCGGAAGTGCCGTCGGCGACGTACGCGATGTCCTCCGCGATCACGGCCCCGGCCGCGCTGCCGCCGAACTCAACCTCGCCGGTCCAATGAAGCAGCGTCTCGTAGTCGATGCATTCCGCCTTGGCGACGGCGGCGTCACAATTAGCAAGCAGAGAAAGGAAGAGAAATCCGCGGGGCCAGAGTCGTTGCACTGTCCTGCTCCTTCCGCAGCCCGAGTTGGGGCCGGTTCGACCGAGCGCTGGAGACGCCGGTCCGTCGACGAAGAGCCGGGGAGCCGACTCGGAACTCGACTTCAAGCTGCGGAGGGGGAGCGCCGGAGGGGGAGATTGCGCATCCGCGTGTACGAGCATAGCCCCGACTTGCCCCTCCCTCAACCGCCGTCGCTCTCCTCGCGCAAACGAGCATCGGTGGCCCCGTGCGACAAAGGCCGCCCCCGCCTCATCGGCAGGAGCGGCCTCGTGTCCGCCGCGTGCTCGCGTCGTGCGAGCCGGAGCCGTGCGGGGTCTACCTCACGATCGTCACCTGCGCCGCGCGCGTCTCGCCTCCCATCGAGAGACGATAGAAGTACGTCCCATTCGCCACGCGATGCCCGCGATCATCGGCGCCATCCCAGACCACGGTGTAGTTGCCCGCCGTCTGTTCCGCGTCGACCAACGTCCTCACCGCGCGGCCCGCGATGTCATGCACGACGAGCGTCGTGCGCTCACCCGCCGCCGCCGGCGTCAGCACGTAGCGCAGCGTGGTCGAGCTCGTGAAGGGATTCGGCGCTGAAGGCGCGAGCTCGAGCCGAGCCAGCGGCGCGCTGGTCGTGACGTCGGCCGAGCCGCTCAGCTTGAGGTGCACGAACCGACTCGTCTCGCGCCCAAGCGCGTCCTTCACCACGAGCTCGATCGTGCGCTCCGGCGTCGGCGCCTCATCCACGAAAGGCAGGTAGTCGATCGGAGCGCATGCGTTCGCGCCCGCGCCGATCTGATTGCCCAACTCATCGAGCCAGCGATAGCCGAGCGGCGAGACGCCACCCGATCCGCTGCCGACGAAGCAGACGGTCGTGCCCGGCGCGATGCTCGAGCCATCCGGCGGCGACAGAATCTGTCCCTGCGGCATGGTGGCGTCGGCCCAGCAGCAGAACTCGACCGGCGTCTGATCCGTGCCGATCACACCGCTCACGATGTAGCACGGGCACACACTCGTGCCGTCGTCGAAGAGCGGCGGCTCGTAGTAGCCGACCTCGAGGTTCGTGATCGTCAGCTGCTCGACCGGGATGCGCATGCCGTCGATCGCCGCGTTCCAACCCTGCGTGCGGATCGCGTCGACGATCGTCTGCGCGGGGAGGATGTTGACCATGCCGCCGGTCGCGAGGTTGTGCCAGCCCGTGTTCATCACGCGCTGCAAGCGGCCGTTGCCGCCGAAGACCGCGTTCCACCGGCCACCGCCGCCGCGCACCTTGAGCCCGCCGATGCGGCGCTCGAACTTGAGGCGGATCGAGGTGGCGAAGGTGCTGTCGGGATCGTCCGCACCCGAAAGCGTCGCGCCGCCGGTCGCCTGACGCGCGCCCTGCCAGGCGTAGTCGGCGCCGACGTAGACGCCGCCCTGCGGCATGCCGGGCCAGGTCGATGCGATCTGCATCGCCATTGCTTGCGCCGCACTCTCGGTCGGCAGCTGCGGCTTCGTCTTGAGCCACACGAGCCAATCGTCGACATCGACATACTCGAAGTTGCCGGTCGCCTCGTTCACGCGAAGTTCGTGCGGTCCGACGATGAGGTTCCGGTCGCCGTCGCCGGAGGAGCCGATCGTTCCGCCGCAGAGCACACCGCGGCTCTGGCAGATCGCGTTCGCGATTCCGCGCACGTAGGTGTCGCTGACGGTGAAGGGGACGATGCTGTAGCACGGCAACTGCTGCGAGGTCTCCGCTCCGCCCAGGAGCGACGGATCGATCGCGACGTCGAAGCCCTGCGGCGCGAGTCGCGGCAACAGGGAAGCGTTGGCCGGCGCGGCGTAGCGCGCGCGGTCCTGAATGAGCGCGACCGCGAGCGGATCCTGATCCTGTCGCGCGAAGATGCCGAGGTCATAGGTCCACCAGTGGTAGTAGTTGTTGTTGGGAGCGTCGTCCGACACGCCACCCTGTCCCCAGAGATGATCGCCGCCGTTGTCCGATGTCTCCGCGATCACGACGCCGGTGCCGCCCCAGTTGTGGAGGTCGAGGGTGTAGCCCCAGGACGAGCGCACGCCATGCGCGCTGTCGAAGATGCCGCTGTCGACCATGCGCCGCGCGAAGCTCGTGCCGTAGTTTTTGTCGAGCACGGTGGTCGAGGCCCCGAGGATCATGTGAAGGCCGTCCATCGCCTCGTACCAGTAGTCCCACGACGTTTCGTTGAGCGTGCGGCAGCTGCTCATCGCGTGCCACTCGCAGTTGCCGTTGCCCCAGGCGTTGCGCGCGTCGCCCGGGACCATCTCGGTGTCGTCGACCTCCTCGCCGAAGAGGAAGGCTCCGAGCTCCTCGTCGTAGTACCAATCGTCGCGCGTGCCGCTGCCGTGACCGGAGAAGTACGAGAGGTCGCTCCAGTCGAGGTGGCCGGTGTTGTCGCCGGTGCCAAGGTCATCGCGCTTGTAGTGGTGCTCGTGCGCGTCGGAGTTGCCGTGGCCGCCGTAGCTCCAGCTTCCCGGTAGGTGATCGCGCAGGCCGCGCGCGTCGTTGTCACACTTACTGAGGTCGTTGGTCCACGGATATGAGTTCACCCAGTCGTAGTGATAGATGTTGGAGCCGAGCGTGGCGCCGCCGTCCGGATCTACCTGTTCGAACGTGGCGTCGAGCTCGATCACGGACATCGGCGCGTCAGAGGCGAGGCGCAGGCCTTGGGCGCAGACTTCGGCGCCGCTCACCACGAGCGTCGAGCTTCCGATCGACGCTGACGCGCTGCCGTACGCCGCCCACCCCTGCTCGCTCAGCACCTCGACCGCGATTGATGCCGCGTTCGTCGCGCCAACCTCGACCTCGACGCGATCGAGCCAGCGCGGCGCGCCGATGAAGCGGAACTCGATCGCTTCGCCCGCGGCGAGGGCAATCGCGGTCGCGGCGTTTCGATCGACGAGCCGCGCCGCCTCGACCGCGTCGATCGCGCGAGCCGATGCGGTGCCGCCCGAAGCGATGATCGCGACCTCACTCTCGGCCAAGCGATCGAGCGGGTCGCCTTCGGGTGCGGCCTCGAGGCGAGGCACCACGCTCTCGACCGTCTCGGCGTGGCTTGCGGCGAAGGCATGGGGCGCGAGCCATGCGCCCGCGACGAACAGTGCTGGGGTGAGCAGGAAGCGGGCGCTCCCGGCCCAGCCTCCGCCTCGATGAACGCGATCGATCTCGAACATTGCTGCCTCCTGTTATGGCTGGATCACCGGCACTCCGCCGGCCCGGGGTCCCGCGCTGCATCTCCTCGCGGGCTTCGTTCCCTTTCGGAGATAGAACGGGCGTGCCACGCGAGGGCGATCGCGTCGCGCGTGTTGCCGCGCGAGCCGAAGAGGCCGAAAGAAAGTGGTTTGCGAGGAGAAGTGCGGC
>CAZZAH010000121.1:5384-8044 GCA_964652115.1 uncultured bacterium
ACGAGGAAGGTCGTGCCCCCGCCCGAGGAGATCCAGTCATAGCCGAGGCTCGGGCCGTCGCCATCGTGGAAGCGCCCGAGGCAGAGGTTCGCGCTCTCCGGCGTCGGTGGATCGAACGGCCCGCCGGTCCAACCGAGCTGATCGCGCCGCACGCCGCCTGCGTCGAAGAGGTAGAGGAGATCGAGGTCATCGACGTCGAAGGTCGGCCCGGTCGTGATCACGATGAAGCCGTGGCCCGGCACTCCGCCCGCGAGGCCCATGAACTCGAGCCCGTTGCAGAGCGCCCATCCGGCGAGCGGGATGGTGACGTTGGTCGGGTTATAGAGCTCGACCGCATCGCCGCCGCCCACGATCGAGTGCACCTCATTGATCAGGAGGCTCGTGCCGAGCAGCGGCGTCGGCGCGTTGTTCAGCGCGCCGAGGGTGGCGGTGTTGTCGATCGTCCAGAAGGCACCGTCGGTATCAGGATCGGAGATGGGCACGGTGCCCAGGGTCGACACGTCGGGCGCGCGCGCCAAGGTCGGCGCGGCCGCGAGCGCTGTCGACGGAGGGAGCGGCGCGCTGCCGACCTGACCGTAGAAAACGCCGTCCTGCCGCTCTTGCTGAAGATCGATCAGGACCACCTCGCCACCGACGTCGTTCATGATGCCGGTCAGGCTGATCGCGGCGTATCCATGTCCCGGGATGACGGTGCCGCCCGGAATCAGCTGCTGCTCAGCCCCCTCGCGGATCTTCCATCCGCTCACGTTCTTCGGCGCGGGGGAGGAGTTGTAGAGCTCGACCCATTCGGCGCCCTGGATCGTCATCTCGTTGAGGTAGACGACGCGAGGCTCCGCCTTCGCGCTGCCGAGAGCGACGCAGAGGCCGAGCACGGCGGACGCCGCGGACGCCGCGCGGTTTTGGCGTGATCGCTTCGCGCGCGCAAAGGTGTGATTCGACGTGGTGCGCATGCTGCTTCCTCCTCGCGATCAGTGACTCGGCGATGCGCCGCGTGGGCCGCGTGCCGCACTCTTCGACTTGGCTCGTGCTCGCGCCGCCCGGTCCGTGCGTGTCGACTTGGCCCGCGGCGCGGTCTTCGCCTCCGCTTTTGCCGGTGCCTTCGCGCGCGTCGCGGACGCCGGCTCCGCCTTCGGTGCGATCCCGTAGCGTCGGATCCGCGCGCGCACGGTCCCCTCGGTCACGCCGAGACGCCGCGCCGCCGCCGATTGATTCCAGCCGCACTGCTCGAGCGCCGCGCGGATGAGCGACGCCTCTACCTCACGCAATCGCGCGGCCAAGGTCTCTCCCGCGCGGAGCGTCGCGCCCGAGATCTCCGCCGGTGCTGCCGCCGACGGTTTCACTCGCCCAAGCTGACGCCGAAGCACGGCCGGCAGCTCCTTCAATCCGATGACCTCCGGGCCACCGATCGCGACCAGATGCTCGAGCGCGTTCCTCAGCTCACGCACATTCCCTGGCCATTCGTGTGCCACAAGCAGGTCGAGCGCCTCGCGCGCGACGCGTCGCTGGGGTGTCCGCCCCGCCTGCAACGCCGCCAAGAGGTGGTCGACCAGCTGCGGGATGTCCTCGCGCCGTTCGCGCAAGGGGGGCAGGTTCACCTGGACGACGTTCAGTCGATAGAAGAGGTCCTCGCGGAAGCGACCGTCGGCGGTGCGTTGCACCAGGTCCTGGCTCGTCGCCGCCACCACCCGCACATCGACGCGGCGGAGGGTCTGTCCGCCGACCCGCTCGAACTCGCGCTGCTCGAGGAAGCGGAGGAGCTTCGCCTGGATCGCGAGATCCATGTCCGCCACCTCGTCGAGGAAGAGCGTCCCCTTGTCCGCCGCCTCGACCTTGCCGGCGCGCGCGCTCACCGCGCCGGTGAAGGCGCCACGCTCGTGCCCGAAGAGCTCGCTCTCCATCAGGTCACGCGGGATCGAGGGGCAGTTCACCGCGATGAAGGGCGCGCCGCGTCGATCGCTGCCGTCGTGAAGCGCGCGAGCCGCGAGCTCCTTGCCGGTGCCGCTCTCGCCGAGTAGGAGCACGGTCGAGTTGGAAGGCGCCACCTGCCGAATCAGACGCCGGATCGCGCGCATGCGGTTCGACTCGCCGACCAAGGCGGTAACGGCGCCGGTCTCGGTCGACTCGACGATGTGCGCGCCGCCCTGCTCCACCTCCGTGCCGCGCTCGAGCCATGCGCGGAAGCTCGGCTCCAACGCTCGCGCCGCAAGCGTGAGGAGGCGCGACTCGTCCGCGTCGAACGGCCGTGAGCGGCGTGCTTCGAGCTCGAATCGAGGAGGCTGCAGGGAAGCGACGGTGAAGCACGCGGCGTGGCGCGAATCGATGGGCTCGCCGACGCACCGGAGAAAGCGGAGGTCCGACGTCTCGTCCATCACCTCGACCCCCGGAATGAGGAGCGGCTGCTCGGCGCGTCGCCAGGCGCGCGCCGCCTCTTCCGCGCAGCGCAGCTCGAGCTCCTCGAGGTCGAGCGCCGACGACAGCATCTCCATGAAGCGAGGGAGCTCCGTCGGGACCGCGGGCTCCTCGGCCGTGTTCCACGCGCTCGCGATCCAGCGCAAGAGCGCATCGAGGAAACGACTCGAGCTCGCGCTCGGGCGGTCGCTCACGGCGATCGAAGGGAGCACCACGCCCGCCTCGGCCGCGATCTCCTTCGCCTGCGCGGC
>CAZZAH010000121.1:8144-10483 GCA_964652115.1 uncultured bacterium
GCGGTGCTGAACGCTTCCTGCGCCGCGTCGAGCTCGCGAAGCGCCAGGAGCGCGCGACCGAGGCCATGGAAAGTCATCGCCAGCAGCCGCGGATCTCCCGCCTCCTTGGCATGCGCCATCGCCTCCGACGCGAGCGTCTTTGCCTCTTCGCGAAGCGCGGCCGCGCGCGAGGGAGAAAGGAGCGCGTTCTCCAATCGAACCGTGGCGAGAAGAGAGAGCGCCTCCGCGCGTTGCTCCTCCGAGTCGCTGCGCGTCGCCGCGTCGATCGCCGAAAGCGCCGCCTGCTCCGCCTCGACCGGACGTCCGAGCTCGAGCAGAGCCCGCCCGGCGTTGAAGAGCGGCTTCGCCATCCCGCCCTCGAGACCCGAGCGATGGCGAAGGGCCAAGCTCTCCTCCGCCAATCGAAGCGCTTCCTCGGCGTGCCCACGCACGACCGAGAGGTAGGCGAGGTTGCCGAGCGCCACCGCTTCGGCCGGAACGTCCTTCCCCTCGCGATAGAGGCGGAGGCTCTCGCCGAGCCGCGCGTCCGCTTCGTCCATGCGCCCGAGCGCGGCCGCCAGCAGCCCGAGGTTCGAGTGCACGCCCGCGAGCGCTTGATTCAGCCCAAGCTCCTCGCAGAGCGCGCGACTCTCGTCGAAGAGGGCATGCGCCTCCTTGAGCTCGCCGAGAAGGATCAAGGTCGACGCGAGGTTGTTGAGCGACATCGCGAGGCCGCGCCGGTCGGACTGCCGGCGGCGCATCTCGATCGCTTCGGCGAGCACCTGCCGCGCCTCCGCCAGCTGACCCTGCCGGAGGAACAGCTTCCCCAGATGATCGAGATCGAGAGCCACGCCGGCGGCGTCGTGGATCGCTCGCCGGAGCGCGAGCGCGTCCTGGATGCTCCGGAGCGCCGCCGACGGGTCGCCTTGATCGCGGTAGATCGCGCCCAAGTTCTCGAGCGTCTCGGCGCGAACCGCGCGCGCCTCGTCGCTCTCGGGGAAGCTGCTCGAGGCGGCGAGCGCGGCACGAAGCCCGGCCAACGCCTCCTCGGTCCGTCCTTGCCTCAGGCAGATCGCGGCCAGCGTGTTCTGACACGCCGCGAGCTCCAACCGATCTCCCGACGCTTCCAGCCTCCCCTTCGCCCAGGAGAGGAGCCGCTCCGCGCTCTCCAGATCGCCCGATTGAAGCTCGATCAGCCCGAGCGCGCGGAGGAGCTGGCCTTGCTCAGGCGAAAGGACGGCGGCGGTCGCTAAGTCGAGCGCGCGGCGATAACACTCCTTCGCGCGCGCGGGATCGTTGCCCGCGAGCTCGCGTCCGAGCGCGTGGAGCAAGCGAACGGCCTCGCGCGTGCCGCCGCCATCGGCCGCCTTCGCGCGCTGGTCGGGATCGATCGGAAAGTCCGCGGTCATGGCGACGCCTCTCAGGCTGAAAGTTTCGAGATGCAAGCATACACAACCTCCGAGGAGGTCGCCCGCACGCACCACCACGAGCTCTGCCCTCGCGGGCGGACGTCGACGCTCTTGCCGCGACCTCGGCCGCGCTCGTACCTTGGCGGCCGGAGGAACCATGCGGAAGACGCTCTTCGACCGGATCACGATTCACGGCGCGATCACGCGACTCGCCGCCCTGCGCCCCGTTGCGCTCCTCTGCGCGGTGCTGCTCTGTGCGAGCATCCAGGGCGCTAGCCTTCATGGCGCTGGCATCGCGCACGCCGCCGACACGCCGGAGCAGATCGTGACGCGCTACATCGACGCCACCCGCGCGCTCCGCTTCGCTGAGCTGGCGGCGATGATGCACCCGAGCGCCCTGGCCGACTTCAAGTCGATGATGCGGGAGGTGGTCGAGCTCGACTCCACCTCGGAGGCGACGGAGCTCCTCTTTCAGGTGAAGAGCCTCGCGGACTACGACTCGCTGCCCGGCAGCGTCGCCTTCGAGCGATTGATGCACGCCATGATCGAGCGGAATCCGATGATCGCCGATGCGCTGACCCAGGCCTCGGGGACCGTGCTCGGCCACGTGAACGAAGGCGACGATCTCGTGCACGTCGTCTATCGTGTCGGCGTCGCCGCGGGCGCCAAGGAGATGAGCAAGATCGAGGTGGTCACTCTGAAGCGCGACGGCGAGGAGTGGCGCACGCTCCTCGCCGGGAACATCGAAGGTCTCGCCCAGGCGCTGAAACAGCAGGTGGGCGGAGAGTAGCCAGGGGTCGCGAGGAGCCGCTAAGGCAAGATCACCACGCGGCGCGCCTCGCTTCGTGAGCGCGACTCCGCGAGCACCCAGTAGGTCCCCGCGGCCACGCGCCCTCCGCTCGTGTCGAGCCCGTCCCATGCGATGCGCGCGACCCGTCCATCCGATGGCGC
>CAZZAH010000122.1:0-10405 GCA_964652115.1 uncultured bacterium
GACCCTTGCCTTGCTCTGCGGCGCGGCCTTCGCGTCGCAGGCTCAGGTGGAGACGCCGGTACCGATCGATGAACGCGGGCGCACCGATGCCGAGCGCGTCGGCACGCACGACGCCGCCAACATCCGTACCCGCTTCTGGAATTTCGGAATGGTCGGCGACTACCCGACCGATCCGGGCGGCGTCGATCTCTCCGTCTTCCACTCGGTCGAGGTGCCGAAGGGGAGCGGGATGAACTACTGCGATGGCATCACCCCGTTCGTCCTCGCGAAGATCACGCAGCGCGACAGCACCACCGCCTACATCATGGAAACCGGCTTCCGCGAGCGCCAGGCGATCAGCCCTCGCGTCGAGCGGATGATGCGCTTCGAGCCCCGCCCGGGTTACTTCCAGCCCGATCCGACCCGCAACGTCGGCCGCTCACCCGCCATCAGCAACGACGCGCGAACCTGGCCCGACTTCTGGCCCGACAAGCTGAACGACCCCGATGACGCGGGCTGGCCCCAGAGCTGGAACGGCTACTTCGGCAAGCGTGCCGCCGCCGACCAGGAAAGCTTCACCGTGATGGACGACGACATCTACGAGGGCTTCAACTTCAGAGCCGATGATCGCGACTCCACGCGAAACGGGCTCGGCCTTCGCATCGAGGTGCGCGGCTTCCAGTGGGCGAATCCGCAGGCCGGAAACGTCATCTTCTGGCACTACGACATCACGAACGAAGGCACGACCACCTACGACAAGAACATCATCTTCGGCCTCTACATGGACTCAGGCGTCGGCGGCTCGGCCCTCTCTTGTGACGGCATCTACGAGTCGGATGACGACAACGCCTACTTCGATCGCACCTTTGATCAGGATGTCATCAACCTCGTCTACACCTGGGACAAGTACGGTCACGGTCGCGATCTCTCGGGCTCGTGCGGACGCACGGGTTACCTCGGCTACGCCTACCTGGAGACGCCGGGCAACTCGGTCGACCAAGCCGACAACGATCTCGACGGCATCGTCGACGAGCGGCGCGACGGCGGCCCGGGCGAGCTGATCGAAGGGCGCGACGAGATCGAGGCGTGGGTCCGCTCGCACTACAACGTCGGTCGCTTCGAGGTGACGTTCGGCCCGATCGCGAAGCGGCCTGCCTACCGCGCGGGCCGCTTCTGGACCGGCGACGAGGACCTCGATTGGAACGTCGAGCTCCACGATGTCGGCGCCGACGGCGTGGCGGAGACCAACGACACCGGCGAGGGCGACGGCATGCCGACCCTCGGCGAGCCCAACTTCGACAAGACCGACCTTCACGAGTCGGATCAGATCGGGCTCACCGGCTTCAAGATGAACCGCATCAAGGCGGGCGTCGGCAATCCCGATCAGACCACCGACAACGTGGTCTTCTACACCGACTCGCAGAACTGGCCGGCGAGGTTGTACGACCAGTTCACCGCGACCAACCCGATCGATCGGTTCGACGCGCCGCTGGCGGCGAACTACAACCTCGGTTTCCTCTTCGCTTCCGGTCCGTTCGTGCTCGAGGCGGGCAAGACCGAGCGCTTCTCGCTCGCGCTCGCGTACGGAGGCGATCTTCCCGAGCTCCGGCGCACGGTCCGCACGGTGCAGAAGATCTACAACGCGAACTACCAATTCGCGACCCCTCCGCCCGCGCCGATCGTGAGCGCGGAAGCGGGTGACGGGTATGTGCGCCTTTCGTGGGGCGACATCTCCGAGCGTTCCGCGGATCCGGTCACCGGCGACAACGATTTCGAGGGCTATCGCGTCTATCGCTCGACCGACCCCGAATTCCGCGATCCGAAGGTGATCTCGAACGGCACCGGCTCGGGCCCGATCGGAAATGGCCGCCCGATCGCGCAGTTCGATTCCGCGGATGGGAAGACCGGCTTCTCGAGTCAGGTGGTGGAGGGCGTCGCCTACTACCTCGGAAACGACAGCGGCATCACGCACAGCTTCACAGATTCGACCGTGACCAACGGGCAGCTCTACTACTACGCGGTCACGTCGTACGACTTCGGCAGCGACTCGCTCGAGTTCTATCCGTCGGAGAACTCGATCCCGGTTTCGCGCACGCCGCGCGGCGGGACGATCCTGCCGCTTCACGTCGCCGCGGCGCGTCCCGAACCTCGCGCGTTGGGATGGAAGCCGGCCGAGGTAGGCGAGCTCGAGCACGTGACGGGCGGAGGCACGGGCACGGTCGACCTCGAGGTCACGAACTCGGACGTCGTTCCCGAGGGCCATCTCCTCGCTCTGACCTTCTCGGTGCCGGCGCCGGAGAGCCTGCGCGCGACGACCTACTCGCTCCGGGACAGCACCGCGCATCGAACGCTCTTCCGCACCGGACGTGATCTCTTGGGACGTGGCACAGGTCCGGTCGGCGCCGGCGTCCTGCCGATCGTGAGCACACCGCGCTCGGTCAGGGTCGATGCCGCGCACAGCGGTTTCACACCGGAGAGCACGACCGACACCAAGCTCAAGGTCGCCTATCAACCGGTGCTCGATCCGAATCTGAAGCGCGAGGGTTACCCCGACGACATCCGCATCGAGTTCTCGAACGCGGTCGTCGACTCCGGCCTCGATCTCTTCCCGGTGCCTCCCGCGCCGGCCAAGTTCCGCGTCTTCGCCGAAACGAGCGAGGGGGACAAGCAGCTCGACTTCCGTTTCCGCGACAACGATGCGGACGGCACGTTGAGTCGCTTGGACGAGTTCGTCGACATCGTGACCTACAGCGACGCACTGCCCGGCATCCCGGGCATCACGTGGCGCGTTCAGGTCGACACTCTCGGCCAGGGCGGACTGCCAGTGCGACCGCCGGCGGAGGGAGATGTGTACCGGCTCCAGCTGACCGTCCCGTTCACCAGCGAGGATGTCTTCACCTTCACCACCGCGGGCTCCTTCGTCGACGAGGCGGCGGCGCGCGAGGCGGACCTCAATCCGTACGTCGTGCCGAATCCTTACGTCGCAGCCGCGAGCTTCGAGCCGGAGCGATTCGCGGTGTCAGGGCGCGGTGAGCGGCGCATCGAGTTCCGCGGTCTGCCGCGCAACTGCACCATCCGCATCTACACGGTGAAGGGGGAGTTGGTGCAGACCTTGCAGCACGACGGATCGGATCGAGGCATGGTGCCGTGGAATCTGCGGACCAAGGACAACCTCGACGTAGCCCCAGGTCTTTACGTCTTCCACGTGGACGGCGGGAAGACGGGCACGTCGATCGGCAAGTTCGCCATCATCAAGTGAGCGAGAGAGGGAGATGAATTCTACATTTCGACTCCTGCGCCTGACGGCATCGCTCGGGGCGCTCTCGATCTCGACCCTGGCCTTCGCGCAATCGAAGACCGGGACCGTCATCGGGCAATTCCTGCTGATCGAGCCGAGCGCACGCGTCGCGGGGATGGGGAACGCCGGCGTCGCGGTGGCGGACGGCCTCCAGTCGGTCTACTACAACCCGGCCGCGATCGGCGAGCTCGAGGGCGGCGGCGTGGCCGTGACCCACAGCGAGTGGCTCGCCGACATCAACTACGACTACGCCGCGGGGGCGGTCCCGCTCGGATACTGGGGCAACCTCTTCGCCAGCGTGACGAGCCTCAACTCGGGCGACATCGATGTCCGGACGGTCGAACAGCCGTTGGGCACGGGTGAGCGCTACTCGGTCAACGATCTCGCGCTCGGACTCGGCTACGGTCGCAACGTCACCGATCGCTTCGCCGCGGGAGTCCAGATCAGTTGGCTGCAGGAGTCGATCTGGCACACGTCGCTTCACACCGGCACGATCAACGTGGGCACCATCTATCGACTGAACTCACGAGGGATGAAGCTCGGCGCGAGCATCTCGAACTACGGAACGCGCGCGCGTTATCGCGGCCGCGACCTCGCGATCCAGTACGACAACGTGCCCGGCCAGAACGGCGACAACAGCTCGCTGCCGGGTGAGCGCGAGACCGATGAGTTCGCCCTTCCGGTCCTCTTCCGCGTCGGCGTGACGTGGCCCGGGCAGATCACCCCCGAGAACAAGCTCCTGCTCGCGGTCGATGCCTACCATCCGAGCGACAACACGGAGAGCGTGAGCTTGGGCGGCGAGTGGCTCTGGAAGGACGCGTTGGCGATTCGAAGCGGCTTTCAGCACCTCGCCCAGGAAGACCTGGAAGGCGGATTCACCTTCGGCGCCGGCCTGCAAGGGACGCTGGGCGGACAATACTTTCATTGTGACTATGCCTGGAACGACCAGGGACGACTCGACGCGACCCACCGACTGACCTTCGTGGTGTCGTTTTAACTAGAGAGGATAGACCAGCACATGCGCCGAGGAATCTGCATCCTGCTACTCACCCTGCTGGCCGCTTCGGGTGCGCGAGCGCTGACCACCGACGAGCTCCTCGAGGAGACGCAGCGGCGGACCTTCAACTTCTTCTGGAACGAGGCGAACTCCACCAACGGCCTGATCAAGGACCGAAGCACGACCGGATCGCCTGCGAGCATCGCGGCGGTCGGGTTTGGGCTCTCGGCCATCTGCATCGGGATCGATCACGGCTGGGTATCCCGAACCGATGGAAGGGCGCGCGTCCTTACCACCCTCAATACCTTCTGGACGAAGCCGCAAGGCAGCGGCGCGGCCGGCATCATCGGATACAAAGGTCTCTATTATCACTTCCTCGACATGAACACCGGCTTCCGGACCTGGGACTGCGAGCTCTCGACCATCGACACCGCGCTCCTCCTCGCCGGCGTGATCGATAGCAAGCAGTACTTCGATACCAGCGATCCACTCGACATCCAGGTGCGGCAGCTGGCCGACTCGATCTACTACCGGTGCGACTGGGACTGGGCGCGAAACGGCAACACGCGAATCATGATGGGCTGGAAGCCCGGGACGCAGTTCAGCGGGTTCGGCCAGTGGGTGGGATATAACGAGGCGATGATCCTCTATCTACTCGCGCTCGGTTCGCCCACGCATCCCGTTCCGGCGACCGCCTGGAGCGGTTGGACGACCGGCTACAACTGGCAGACCTACTACGGGCAGAGCTACGTGGTCTTTCCGCCGCTCTTCGGGCATCAGTACTCGCATTGTTGGGTCGATTTCCGCTTCAACCGCGATCCCTACATGGTGACCCACAACAGCACCTACTTCGAGAACTCGCGGCGTGCGACCTACGCGCAACGGAGCTACTGCATCGCGAATCCGTCGAACCGCATCGGCTATGGGGAGAATCTGTGGGGATTGACCGCGAGCGACGATCCCTTCGGTTACTCGGCCCACGGAGCGCCACCCGCTCAGAACGACAACGGCACGATCACGCCGACCGCGGCCATCTCCTCGATTGCCTTCGCGCCGGAGATCTCGATCCCGTGCATGGAGTACATGTACAACACCTTCTCCTCGTCGCTCTTCGGTCCGTACGGCTTCCGCGATGCGTTCAGCCTGACCAACGGCTGGTGGGACGCCGACTACCTCGGCATCGACCAGGGACCGATCATCGTCATGATCGAGAACTACCGGAATCAGAACATCTGGGATCGTTTCATGCAGAACGCCGACGTGCAGCGCGGCCTGCAACGCGCGGGGTTCGTCCCCGCGACCGACGTCGACGACTTGCCGGCGCTCGGATCGCGCGTACCCACACTCCATGGCAACAGCCCGAATCCGTTCCGCGGCTCGACCGTCATTACCTATCAGCTCGCGGACGCCGGGCGGGTCGAGCTCTCGCTTGAAGACGTGACTGGGCGGCACTTGCGCGACCTCTGGTCGGGCGAGCAGTCGGCCGGCACGCACACGGTCGACTTAAGCTCCGCCGGGCTTCCGAGCGGTGTTTACTACTACCGCTTAACCCAGGGAAATCAAACCCAGCGACGCACCTGCGTGGTGCTCCGCTAAGAGAGGAGGTGGAGGAGGTCGGTCGAGCACTTTCGACCGCCTACGCAAAGAAGATTTTGCGAGTGAGTGCATGCAATCGGTATAATTTTCACGTCGCATTGCCAGCGGAGAGTTGCTTCGTTGGGTCCGTGGAACGTGATTGATTCAAGCAACACGAATCGAGGAGGACTAGCATCCATGAAGCGGATCAGCCTTAGCGGTTTGGCCTCGCTGGCGGCCTTCCTGCCCGCGATCGCCTTGGCGTCGCCGAACCCGAATAGCGCGGTTATCCATGAGCGCGTTTTCAATGACTGCCCTGGCACCACCCTCGTCAGCACCAACGGTTATCCGGGCCAGATCAAGATCGAAGAGACTCTGGTCGGCTGTGGTGGCGGCTTCGCCAACCTCCACGCCTGGCGTCTGTCCGAGGACGGCGTCAACTCCGTTCCGTTTAACAACGGCGACGGGTTCCGTCTCGGCTTCGACTTCGAGATCGCCGGCTCGAGCAAGGGCGAAGGCGGCCTTTCGGTCGCGCCTTGGTGGGCTCAGGACGTCGACGGCCGGTTCAACGTCCGCAGCACCGACGGCGAGATCGCCTGCTTCAGCGGGCGCCTGCCGTTCTATAGCTTCACCAGCGCGCAGGGCCTGACCTACGCCGGTGGACCGATCCATCTCGAGGTCGTCTACTTGCCGAACGACTTGTCGATGGCCAGCCCGGCGACGATCGAGTACAAGGTCGTGTACAACAGCAACAGCTACACCAGCGGTCCGTTGCCCTTCGACGAGGGGAATCCGGCCGAGAATCCGCCCTACGGCGTCTGGGGCATGCTGAACGACGCTCGCGTCGGCGGCTACGTGCAGCACTTCGTCACGCAATCGCCCGAAGGCTCGCAGCTGGTCGCGACCTGGAGCAACGTCGAGTACGAGTCGCTGAGCAACCCCGTCGCGGTCGAGACGACCTCGTGGGGCAAGGTGAAGGGTCTCTACGCACGCTAAGATCCATCTAGCAGCGTGAAGCGGACCGTCCCTGGCGCACTGGGGGCGGTCCGTCGTTTTTTGTCGGGCGAGCAGGAGCAAAGGAGTGCGAATGAGCGGGCTGCGCCTCGAGGCGGTGGAAAAGGTGTTTCCGGGCGGCACCGTCGCGGTGGCCGGGGTCGATCTCGAGGTCAAGCAACGCGAGCTGGTCGTGCTGCTCGGTCCGTCCGGCTGCGGCAAGAGCACGCTCCTGCGCATGATCGCGGGCATCGAAACGCCGACCCGCGGTCACATCTGGATCGCCGATCAGGATGTGACGCAGCTCCCGCCGCAACGTCGCGACATCGCGATGGTCTTTCAGAACTACGCACTCTATCCGCACATGGATGTGGCGGAGAACATCGCCTTCGGGCTTCGCATGCGTGGGCAGTCGACGGCTGAGGTCGATGCGCGCGTGCGGCAGGTGGCGGAGAGCCTTGGCCTGACCCCGCTCCTCAAGCGTCGCCCTTCTGAGCTCTCGGGAGGACAACGGCAGCGCGTCGCGCTTGGTCGTGCGATCGCGCGGCAGGCGAAGGTCTTCTTGCTCGACGAGCCGCTCTCCAACCTCGACGTGCAGCTTCGCGTGAACACGCGCCTCGAGCTCGCGCGTCTGCATCAGCAGGTCGAAGCGCCGATGGTCTACGTCACGCACGATCAGGAAGAGGCGATGACCTTGGGCGATCGCGTGGTGGTGATGCGCGGCGGACGCGTGCTCCAGATCGGCGCGCCGATGGAGATCTATCGACGGCCGGCCACCGCGTTCGTGGCCGGCTTCGTCGGATCCCCGCGGATGAACTTCATCCCCGCGCGCGGCGGAGCGCAGGGGCTCGAGCTCCTGGGTGCGCGCATTCCGCTGCCGCTTCAGCTCACCGAGTCGCGCGAGATTTCATGCGGCATCCGCCCCGAGGACATCACCCCGGTCGCGGCCGGCGAAGGCGACGTGAACGCACGCATCGACCTGATCGAGCCCTTGGGGCGAGAGCAGCTCATTCATGTCGTCGCGGGCACGCCCCCGACTGAGCTTCGCTTGCTCGCGCCCGCGAACTTCCCCTCGCAGCTGGGTGGAAGCATCGGGCTCAGGCTCAGCCGCGATGCCTTGCACCTCTTCGATCCGGCGACCGAGGCGCGCATCGCCTAGCGCGACGTTTCCCCCGGACTGGGGATAGATCGCAGGCGCTTCTCCTCCTACCGTCTTCTTCGAACCTAACGCGCTCTGCCGGGCGCCCCGCACGGGCGGGTTCGATCGCCGGTGCTCCACCGGCAGGAGGAAAGCATGTTCGACGTCCAACGAAAGAGCAGCGCGATCGCCCTCGCCTTGGTCATCGCGCTTCCCGGCGCGAGCCTCGCCGCGATGAGCTTCACCAGGGTCACCGATGCCGGGAATCCGATCGTGACCGACTCCGGGCCCGACACGCAGAAGTACTACGGCGCGAGCTGGGTCGACTACGACGGCGATCACGACGTCGATCTCTTCGTCGACAAGGACCTTCTCTACCGAAACGACGGTGGCGGCGCGTTCACCAAGATCACGACCAGCGGGATCGGTAGCCTTCAGATCACGACCCAGACCTTCAGCGCCGACGGCAACAGCTGGGTCGACGCCGACAACGACGGCGACCTCGACGCCTTCTTGACCGGCGAGGTCGGCTACCTCTATCGAAACGCGGGCGGCGTCTTCACCGGCGTCCAGACCGGCGGCATCGGCGACGGCTTCGGCAATCGCGGTTGGGCGTGCGCCTGGGCCGACTATGACAAGGATGGCTTCCTCGACCTCGTCATCTCGCTGCCGAACGGCTTCGTCCCCGGGCCTGCGAAGTCGAATCGATTCTTTCACAACGATGGACCGCCGCACTGGGACCTGACCGAGGTCACGGACGAGCCGGTCACGAGCGACACCTCGTCGTTCACTTGCCCGACCTGGGCCGACTACGACGACGATGGCGACCAGGACCTCTTCTTCGGAACGGGGCCGGCGAACGGGACGGAGATTCCGGACTACCTCTTCCGCAATCTCCTGACCGAAACGGGAACGGCGCACTTCGAGCGCATCCTCGACGCGCCGATCGGCACCGATCCGCAGGATGGACAGGTCTGGAACTGGATCGACTACGACAACGACGGCGACCTCGACGCGTACGTCACGAACTACGCCGGCGTGAGCGGCGTCGGCATGGCGAACCGCCTCTACCGACAGGAGTCGGACGGCAGCTTCACCTCGATCACCGGCCAGGCGATCGTGACCGATGCCGATCTCTCGCTCGCCTCGACCTGGGAGGACTACGACAACGACGGTGACATCGACTGCGTGGTCGCGACCGACGGACCGACGCGCGATCGCGTCTACGAGAACAACGGCGACGGCACCTTCACCTCGATCTTCTCGACCGCGCTCTCCGCGGTGCCCTTCGCGACGAGGAGCCTGACCGCCGGCGACTATGACAACGATGGCGACATCGACCTCTTCGCCAACGCGCCGACCAACCGCCGTTCGCTCTACCGGAACGACACGACCGGCGCGCACTGGTTGACCATGACCTTGGTCGGCACGGTGTCCAATCGCTCCTCGATCGGGGCGCGGGTGCGCGTCAAGGCGGTCATCGGCGGACAGCCGCGCTGGCAGCGCCGCGATGTCTCCTCACAGAACCAATTCCAGGGACAGAACGATCTCCGCGCGCACTTCGGCCTCGCCGAGGCGAGCGTGGTCGACTCGCTCGTGGTCACCTGGCCGAGCGGTCGCGAGCTCACGATGACCCACGTGACCGCGAACCAATTCCTCACGTTGGCGGAGCCGACGAGCGCCTCTCTCGACAACACTTCGGCGCGGAAGGTGGAAAGGCCGGTCCTTCTCAGTTGTTGGCCCGTGCCTTTCGTCGAGGGAACGCAGATTCGGCTCCGCCTTCCTTCTTCCGAAGCGGGCGAGCTGGCGATTCATGACCTGGGTGGGCGCCTCGTTCGCACCCTAAAGGTCGCGCCCGGGACCGCGCCGCAGTCGATCGCGTGGGACGGACTCGATGCGCGCGGTCATACCGCACCCGCGGGTCTGTATTGGATCGAGCTCTCGTCGGGCGGGGCCAGCGACCGCACGCGAGTGGTCAAGATCCGGTAGCGCTCCTCGGCCTCTCGAGCGCTGCTTCGAGGCGCGTCCCTGGGATGGGGGCGCGCCTCTTTGAGTCTACCGCCGCGTCACTTCGCCTTCACTCCGATGCCTTCTCGCCTGACTCGCCCCTCGCCGTGCTCTATGCTGATCGCCTCGAGGTTCGACGCGGGAGGGCACGTGATCGAGCAGGCGCACCTCATTCTCTATGTCGCCGACCAAGCGCGCGCGGAACGCTTCTACTCCGCGGTGCTCGGGATCACTGCCGAGCTCTCCGTGCCGGGGATGACCGAGTTCCGGCTGAGTGAGCGCTGCGTGCTCGGGCTGATGCCGGAGCAGGGGATTCGGCGACTGCTGTCGCGGCTCGCTTCCCTTGCTCGCGCCAACGAAGCCGAATCTCGCGAGCTTCGCGCCGAGCTCTACCTTCACGTACTCGATGTCGACGCGC
>CAZZAH010000123.1:0-1695 GCA_964652115.1 uncultured bacterium
AGTCGAAGCCGACAGACTTGTCCGGAGCGAGTGTCGTCGATTCCGGCGGCCGAGCGCTCGGCGTTAGGTCAGGATCTTCCCGCGCGCGAGGATCGATTCGACCGCGAGGAGAATCAGCACGGCGATCAGAAGCGGACGCCACAGCTCGCGGCCATAGCGCCCCTCGAGCAGCTCGCGCGTAATCTTCTGCCCCGCCGCCAGCACCTGCGCGCCACGTCCGAAGACCCGTGTCTCGAGCTCCCTCGGCGCCACCTCGAGGTCGCCCTCCTTGGGGTCGAGGTTGACCGCGAAGGCCGCGAGCCGCTTGCCGCTCGCATCGACGAATCGATAGATGCCCGGAATGCTCGTGCGCTCCGAGCGAAGTCGCGCGGTGCGGTCACTTGGTGAGGAGTCGACCGGCGTGCGACCGCCGCTCGGGTCGAGGCAGGTCACCGGTCCCTGGAAGCTGTCGAGCGGAAGTGTCGCCTCGAGCGGACCGCCGACGATTTGAGGTCCGCGCTCACCGCCGCCGCGATTGGCGAGGTAGCCGACCGACTGATGCAGCCACGGCAGGAACGATGCGCTGGTCACGAAGTCGTTCCACTCGCCGTCGAGGCTCGAGGTGAAGAGCATGAGCCCGTTTTCCTCGACCAGCGCCGGCAGACTGCCGCTCCAATCGGCCAGCACGCGCGCGCCGCTTCCGATGCGGCACTCGACGATCTTGCGGAAGCGCGAGGAGGAGAGGTCTTGCCCCGGCCCGAGGCCGAAGCCGGAAAAGATCGGGTGCCCGAGCACGGTCGGACGGAAGCTGCGGTAGGTCCCCTGCCCTTCCTCCTGAAGGATGTTGAGCAGGCTGATGGTCGACAGCTTCCCCAGGATCTCCGTGTTGTAGTAACGAGGGTCGACGCGGCCGCCGAGCGTGATCAGGATGCCGCCGCCACCGGCGCGGAATCGGCCGAGGTTCTCCACCGCTTGCTCCGAGAGGCGGCCGACGTTCGCCAAGATCACCACGTCGGCTTCCCAGCCCGCGGGGTCGGTCAAGATCTCCGGCCCGGCCATCTGGACCGAGAAGAACTCGCCCTTACCGGTGGGATCGAGCGCCGACTTCAGGAAGAGGTCCTCGTCCGCGTCTCCGGACGCGATGGTTGCCCCGGAGATGAGGAGCACCTTGCGCGAGCCGCCCTTCCCGGCGACGACATACGCGCGGTTGTCGTACTCGAGGAGATCGGTGCCGAGTCGGACCTCGAGGCTGCCGTCTTCCGGCAGATGCGCGAGGCTGACCTCGACCTCCGCCTGCCCGAGCGGCGGGATCGAGGCGGAGGCGTCGCCCAGCTCACGATCGTTGGCCAGGGGATCGGCCGCGACGACGCGGACGAGGCGCTCGTTCACCGCGCTCTCGCCGTGATTGACCAGGGTCGCGACGACGCGGCCGCTCCCGGTCGCTCCTCCGGCGGCATCGAAGCGCACGCGCTCCAAGGTGACGTTGTCGATCCTGCGGTCACGCACCGG
Source organism: uncultured bacterium (assembly GCA_964652115.1). Taxonomy (GTDB): domain Bacteria; phylum Eisenbacteria; class RBG-16-71-46; order CAIMUX01; family CAIMUX01; genus JADJQY01. Next base: position 1,489 of record CAZZAH010000123.1, read on the forward strand.
CACGAGATAGACGCGTACTCCGTCGGGAAGCTCGACCGATCGCGGCCGGGTCGAGTCGGCCATCGCCTCCGTGATCAGGCCCAAGGTCATCGCCGCGATCGGGCTCGCGCCGCGCGTCTGGCTCGCCCACTCCTCCAGGTCTTGCTTCTGAAAGTCGGAGATGACGAAGAGCTCGCGATTGAGGGTGTGCGCGGACCGAAGCAGCGG
>CAZZAH010000123.1:1795-10316 GCA_964652115.1 uncultured bacterium
TCGGCCACCTCGCCCGAGTCGACCGGCAGATCACCGGTGCGGCTCGGGTCGGCCGCGTTCTGGCTCCAGCTGTTGTCGATGAGGATGGCGACGGTCGAGCTGCCACGCGCCACCTTGCTCGCGCCCTGAATCGCCGGACGCGCCATCGCGAGCGCGAAGAGCGCCAGGATCGCGACCCTGAGCGCGAGGAGAAGCCACTGGCGCAGCCGCACCCGCCGAACGCGCTTGAGCGTGATCTCGCGCAGGTACTCGACGCTCGGAAACTGGACCTGCTGCGCGGGGCGCCGGCTGAAGAGGTGAATCAGAACCGGCAGCGCGGCCGCCGCGAGCCCAATCAGAAAGGCGCCATTCAGGAATGGGGGCATGAACGCTCACTTCCTCGCAGCTCGTGTCTCTCGCATGACGCTGCGGCCCATCCATGCCGCCGCGCCTAAGATCGAACGGCCTTCGTCAATGGAGGCGTTGCCGCTTCTCCAGATAGCGGAGCAGCGCCAGATCGTAGCTCGTGCGGGTCAGCACCCGCTCGTAACTGATGTTGTTCTCCGCCGCGGCCCGCTTGTAGAAGGCCACGCGCTCCTCGATCCGTCGCCGATATTCCTTCGCCGCTTCCCAGGGAAGCACGTTGAGCTTCTCGCCCGTTTCCAGGTCGACGAAAATCCCCTCTTCCTTGTACGGAAACTCCGCCTCGGCCGGATCCTGGATGTGAAAGACGACCACCTCATGACGGCGATGGCGGAAGTGCTTCAGCGCGCGCACCACCTCGGAATCGTTCTGGTCCCAGAAGTCGCTCAGGATGATGACCAGCCCGCGTCGATGCACGCGATCGGCGAGAAAGTCGAGCGAACGTCCGATCCGCGTGCCGCGCGGCTCGTCTTCCTTCTGCTTGAGCGAGCGGCGCGCCTCGAGCTCCATCTCACGGAAGAGCACGCGGAGGTGCGAGCCGGTCGAGCGCGCGGGCACCAGCTTGTGAATCTTGTCGCTGAAGGTGAGGAGCCCGACCGCGTCCTGCTGCTGGATCATGAGGTAGGCGAGCGCGGCCGCGAGCGACACGGAGTAGCGCAGCTTGGAGAGACCCGCCGGGTCGCTTTGAAAGAGCATCGAGCTCGAGGTGTCGAGCAGGATGTAGGCGCGGAGGTTCGTCTCCTCTTCGTATTCCTTGATGTAGTAGCGGTCGCTCTTGGCGAAGAGCTTCCAGTCGACGAAGCGGATCGGGTCGCCCGGCATGTACTGGCGGTGCTCGGCGAACTCGACGCTGAAGCCGTGATAGGGCGACTTGTGGAGCCCGGTCAGGAAGCCTTCGGCCACGAGTCGCGCGACCAGGTCGAGCCGCTGGAGCTTCCCCACCACCGCCGGATCGAGAAACTGACGCGAGTCGCCCGCTCCACCACCGTGAGCACTACCGCTCATCGATGCGACGTCCCGGCCTTCGAATCAGATTGCGCCTTCGGTTCAGGTAGCGCCTCGAGCAAGCGACTGATGAGCTGCACCACCTGAATCCCCTCCGCCTCGGCGTTGAAGTTCGCGATCACGCGATGCCGAAGGACCGAGGGCGCGACCTGGCGCACGTCCTCACACGAAGGGGTCGGCCGGCCGAGGAGCACAGCGCGCGTCTTGGCGCCGAGAACGAGATACTGCGAAGCGCGCGGCCCCGCGCCCCACGACACGTAGTCGCGGACGAAGTCGTAGCTCGTGTGTGCCGGCCGTGTGTTCCGCGCGAGCGACACCGCGTAGGCAACGACATGATCGGAGACCGGCACGCGGCGGATGATCTTCTGCAGCCGAATGATGTCCTCGCCCGAAAGAACGCGATGGACGTCGGCCTCATAGGCGCCGGTGGTCGAGCTCACGATCGTCTGTTCCTCGACCTCGCTCGGGTAGTCGACGAAGACGTTGAACATGAAGCGGTCGAGCTGCGCTTCGGGGAGCGGGTAGGTGCCCTCGAGCTCGATCGGGTTCTGGGTCGCGAGCACGAAGAAGGGGGCCTCGAGCTTGAGCGTCTGCCCCGCCGCGGTGACCGACTTCTCCTGCATCGCCTGGAGGAGCGCGGCCTGGGTCTTGGGCGGCGTGCGGTTGATCTCGTCGGCCAAAACGAGGTTCGCGAAGATCGGACCGCGCATGAATTTGAACGCGCGCTTCCCGGTCGCCCGGTCCTCTTCGAGGATCTCGGTGCCGGTGATGTCGCTAGGCATGAGGTCAGGCGTGAACTGGATCCGGTTGTAGTTGAGGTCGAGCACACGCGCGAGGGTCGAGATGAGGAGCGTCTTCGCCAGGCCCGGCACGCCGACGAGGAGGCAGTGTCCGTCGGCGAAGAGCGCGGTCAGGAGCTCGTCCACCACACGCTCCTGCCCGATGATGACCTTTCGAACTTCGGCCAGGATCCGTTCGCGCGCGTCCTTCAGTTGGGCGATGGTCTGGACCGCTTCCTGCGCCGACATCTCCTGGGACCGATTCTGACTCTCCTGGGGCATCGCGACTCCCTCTCCTGGTCTGGCCACTGCTGGTTTTGTTTGGGGCGTGGGGCGGGTCCGGACGAGGCACCTTCGAAGGCCTGGACCGGCGGCGCCGTCCAGGCGCCATCCGCGCAGATTCAAACAGACAACGCCGTTGACGTAAAGCCTCGGCTAGAACCGGACCTGCATGGGCTGGTTCCTGCCCTCGGCCCCGCGCGGCCTTCGACGCTTGCTTCGTTCGCCCTCGGATGCGAGTCTCCGGCCACCGCAAGCGAGCCCGGGTCGGGAGCCCCGGCGCTCGCGCGAACTCCATCGCCCAAGGAACATCGCTCAAGGATGCCGATTCTGAATCGAAGGGAGGCAGCTTGAACCTCCCTCCCGACGCCATCGACCCCGGCGAATCGGGCGGCCTCGCGCCGCGGCGAGAGGTGCGCCTATCGGCCGCCTTACCGCAACGAGCTCCGGAGCCGGCGCCCTGGCAGCAGGTCTGGCGCCTCGCCGCGATCCTGGCCGCGGTCGGCCTGCTCTTCGGCTTCCTCGCGGTCTGGCGCCCGAGCAATCCCACCAAGCAGTTCGCGGAGGTCGTGCCGCTGCCGGTCCATCTCGACCCCGCGAAGGTGCCCGCCGGCGAGTTCGAGGCGGCCTGGATCCACGGCCTCGAGGCATACGGGGCGAGGAAGTACGCGAAGTCGGAGCGCTTCTTCCGCCAGGCGCTGGCGATCGACGCGGCGCGAGCCGAGGTCTACCTCTACCTAGGCTCCTCCCTGCTGCAACGTCATCAGGTCGCGCCCGCGGTCGAGACCCTTTCGATGTCGGTGAGCCTCGCCTCCGCGCCGGAGTATTGGGAGGAGAGCCGGTGGCAGCTGGCCCAGGCCTTCCTGCTGCAGGGGAATCCGTACGCGGCGATGCCGCTGCTTAAAGAAGTCGCGAGGGATGGCCGGCGTCACCGGGGAGCGGCCGCCGATCTCGCCGTGAAGATCGAACCGAAGAAGAAGGCTCGCGACTAGGAGTAGACCGCGAGCGTCCCGGCGGCGTGCTCGGTCGTCCGCGCCACGATGTCGCTGAACTGCTCGACGCGGAAACCGAGTCGCTCGATCGAGGACCTGGAGTGCTCGGGAGCGGGCGGGACCGGATCCGATTCCTCGCGACCCGAGACCACGTAGGCGGTGACGTCCGCGAGATGCACCGTATCGCAGATCAGCTGAATGTCGGCGCGGCCCGACCAGACCGACTCCGACACCGAGCCCGGCTCGTGGTGATGCGTGATCCCGGCCACGATCGTGTCGGGAAGATTCCAATGCTGCGCGATCAGGCCGCCCAGCTCGGCGTGGTTCACGCCTAGGACCTCGCTCTCCGCCGCAAGCGGATTGAGGTGGCCGTCACCGATCGCCTCTGCCAGCACCTGACAGATCTCCGGCTCGAGAAAACGCGCGAGGACCAGCTTGCCGATGTCGTGGAGCAATGCCGCGGTGAAGCTCTCGGCGGGAGGCGAGACCCGCGCGTGGCGCGTCCAGATCTCCGCCGCCAAGGCCGCGACGAGCGAGTGTTTCCAGAGGGCGCCTTCTTCGAGGCCGTAGGCGGGTAGGCGCGTCCCGAGCCGTTGCTGCACCGCCGCTCCGGTCGCCAAGGAGAGAACCGCGCCGGTGCCGACACGAAGGACCGCGCTCCTGACCGTGGTGATCGGGGAAACGGCCGCGCTCATGGCCGAGTTGGCGGAGCGCAGCAGTCGCGCGGTCAGCGCCTGATCGAGCTCGATCACACGAACGACCTCGCGAAGATCGGAGTCCTCGCGAGAGACGAGACGGGCCAGTCGGGTCACGCTCGCGGGGAGAGGCTCGAGCTCCTCGGCGGAGCGAATCAGGGCGTCGAGCTGGATCACAGCTTCTCCAGATTCGGGTGCACGCAGGGCGGACCGGGACGCCCTGTCCAGTCAATCGGACGATCGCGCGCTCTGCTTTACGTCCGAAGAGGCCGGCCTTTCGCCTTGCGGTCGTAGCGGCTAGTCTGCGTCCCGATCCATCCGCGCCCGGAAGAAGGAGTATTCATGTTCGAGTGGTCGGCACGTCGTTTGGGTCGAATCGCGCCCACGGTCTTCGCTCTCTTGCTCGCCTGGCCGGCGTCGGCGGAGGTTGCCGGCATTGGTTTCCCCCGCATGCCGGCCGTGAGCCCAAATGGCGGGACCATCGCCTTCTCCTATCAGGGAGACCTTTGGACCGTCGCCTCGAGCGGCGGCGAGGCACGACGACTGACGGCGAACCCGGCCTACGAGAGCTTCCCGAGCTGGTCGCCCGATGGAACGTGGATCGCCTTCGCATCCGATCGTGACGGCAACGACGACCTCTATGTCCTCCCGATCGCCGGCGGCGAGGTCCGCCAACTCTCCTTCCACGGGGATGCCGATCGCCCGGTCGATTGGACGGCCGACAGCCGCGCCGTCCTCTTCGAGAGCGTGCGTCACCTGAAGGACAGCGGGCGCAGCGGCCTCTGGATCGTGCCGATCGAGGGCGGCATGCCCGCGCCGATCGCCTCGATCGCGATGGGACAGGCCAAGCTTTCGCCCGACGGACGCCGCCTCGCCTATATCCGCGGCGCGTCGAGTTGGTCCCGCCGAGGCTACTTCGGCAACGGGCGCGCGCGGCTCTGGCTCTTCGAGGCGAGCGAGGGAGTAGCGCCTCTCTCGAGCGCGACCTGGCAGGCGCAAAGCGACGTCACCACGGTCGAGCTTCCGGCAACCAGCGCCGCCCTCTACGCCGACGCGACCTGCTGGGCCGCGGGCACGCACCGTCCCCTTCCCGAGCCGGAAGAGGAGATCGGCAACCGGCAACAGCCGCTCTGGATGCCGGACGGAGAGCATCTCGTCTACTTGAACGACGCGCGCGGTGTGGCGAACCTCAAGCTGCTCGACACCGCGAGCGGGGAGCGCCGCGCGATCTCGAGCTACCGAGGAGAGCGCCTGCGCTTCCCTTCGCTCGCGCGTGACGGCAGCGTTCTCGCGGTCGAGGTCGAGGATCGGATCGATGTCTTCCGACTGCCTGCAGGCGGGATCAAGGAGCCGATCGCGCCATTGCCGCTCTTCATCGAGCTGCCGATCGATCCCAAGGTGCCCGAGGTCGAGCGCATCAACGTCACGAGCGGCGCGACCGAGATGGCGCTCTCGCCCGACGGGAAGCAGATCGCCTTCGTGGCGCAGGGCGAGATCTTCGCCATGCGCGCGAACGAGGACGCCACCTTCGCCAATCGGGTGACGCAGAACCCGGCGCGTGATTGGCAGATCAGCTGGGCGAGCGATTCAAAGTCGCTCCTCTTCGTGTCCGACCGCGACGGCAACTCGGAGATCTATCGTGTCCGCTCGGCCGATCCGAAGGAGGCGCGGCTGGCGCGAACGCTGCGCTTCGAATCGACTCGCTTGACCGACGATCCGATGGAGGACGGCGCGCCGCGCGAGTCACCCGATGGGAAGGCGCTCGCCTTCGTCCGCTTCCCCGGCTCGCTCATGACGATGAAACCGGACGGCACCGACGCGCGCGCGCTGCTCGAAGGGGCGAGCGAGATCGACTACCGCTGGTCGCCCGACAGCAAGTGGATCGCCTACGCGCGCGAGGACGATGAGTACAACTCCGACGTCTGGATCGTCGCGAGTGACGGCAAGCGCGCGCCCGAGAACGTGAGCATGCACCCCGACAACGACACCTCTCCGGTCTGGTCGCCCGATGGGAAGCTCCTCCTCTGGACCTCGCCGCGCCGATTCTTCAATCAGGTCGACCTCTGGTACGTGCGGCTCTCGCGCGCGGACGAGGAGCGCTCGCGCTTCGACCGTGAGGACGCGCTCAACCCCGATGAGGAGAGCCCCGGCGATCGCGAGTTCTCGGACGCGAAGAAGTCGAATGCGAAGTCGAAGGACGCGGCCAAGGAGAAGGCGGATTCGAGCAAGGTCGAGGTCAAGATCGACTTCGACGGACTCTACCGGCGCGCGCATCGGCTGACCGGCTTCGCCGCCGCGGAGTCGGAGCCGCTCGTCACCAAGGACGGCAAGGAGGTCGTCTTCGTCGCCGACACCGACGGCAAGCGCGACATCTGGAAGATCGAGTGGGACGGCACCGAGCCCAAGCGAGTGACGACCGGCGGCGTCAATCCGAGCCGGCTCCAGTGGGATCCCAAGCTCGCGAGCATCTACTTCCTGAAGCAAAACGGCGCGATCGCCTCGGTGCCGTTGGGCGGCGGCGAGGTCAAGACCTACGGCTACGACGCCTCGATCAAGATCGATCGCGCGGAGCAACGGCGCTTCGTCTTCGCCGAAGCATGGCGCGCGCTCCGCGACAACTTCTACGACCCGACCTATCACGGCGCCGACTGGGCCGGCCTCTTCCCCAAGTACTCGCGCTGGGCGGCCGAGGCATCGACCCATCGCGATTTCCAGGATGTCCTCCGATTGATGTTGGGGGAGCTCAACGCTTCGCACCTCGACACCTGGGATGGGCCGAACGACACGCCGTCCGCGGCGGTGCCCGCGGCGGTCGGCGAGCTCGGGGTCGTCTTCGCGGCCGGGACCTCCGACCTCGTGGTCGCGCGCGTGATCCCACGCTCCCCTGCCGACCGCGAGGAGAGCCGCGTTCGCGTAGGAGAGGTTTTGACCGCGATCGAAGGACGGCCGGTCTCTCGTTCGATCGACATCGCTTCGTTGCTCGATCAGACGGTCGACCGCCGCGTGCGAATCACCCTCCGTGATCCCGGCGGAAAGACGCGCGAGCTGACCATTCGCCCGACCACGCGCGAGGCGATCCGAGCGCTCCTCTACGACGAGCAGATCGACACGCGGCGCGCGATGGTCGAACGCAGGGGCGAAGGCCGGGTCGGCTATCTCCACATCGCGGGGATGGGCGCGGGCAACTTCGATGAGTTCGAGCGCGATCTCTACGCCGTCGCGCATGGGAAGGACGCGCTCGTGATCGACGTGCGCGAAAACGGCGGCGGCTGGATCACCGACCTCCTTCTAGCGAGCCTGATGACGCCGGAGCACGCGATCACCACCGCGCCCGGCAGAGCGCCGGGCTATCCGCAGGATCGCCGCCTCATCTATGCCTGGATCAAGCCGATCGTGGTTCTGTGCGACGAGAACAGCTTCTCCAACGCGGAGATCTTCCCGCAGGCGATCAAGACACTGAAGCGCGGACCGATCGTGGGGCAACAGACCTTCGGCGGCGTCATCTCGACCGGGGGCACCACGCTCTCCGACGGATCTTGGGTTCGCTTGCCCGGACGCGGCTGGATCACCCTCGAAGACCACACCGACATCGAGAATCGGGGCTGCCGACCCGACATCGTGGTGGAGAACACGCCGGACGATCTGGCGCGCGGCGTCGATCGACAGCTCGAGCGCGCGGTCGAGGAAGCGCGTCGTCAGATTCACTAGCCCGCGATCTTCGGCCCGCGGCGCGGCTAAAGACCAACGCTCGATCCTCCGATCTCTCTCCTTGCTGCCAACCGAGGAGAGTCGATGCGAAGGATGTCCCTGCCCCCTACGCTGCTGATCGGGCTCTCGCTCGCCTGGGCGATCGCGCCGCGCGCGGCCGATGCACGAGACCTGCGCGTGGCGACCCAAGCCCCCGTGCCCGACGCGTTGCGTCACGAGAGCGAGGTCGTCGCCCTCGCGATCTCGTCCGATGGTCGTCTCTGCGCGACCGGAAGCGCCGCGCCCGAATGCTCGATCCTGCTCTGGGACGTGATCAGCGACGCGCCGATCCGACGGCTCACCGGGCACCGCGGCTCGCTTCGCTCCCTCGCCTTCTCACCCGATGGCGCCACCCTCGCCAGCGCCGGCGGGATCTACCGCGGCGCATGTCAGGTCCGACTGTGGGACGTAGCGACCGGCGAATGCCGGAAGACGATCACGAACGGAGCGAACGAGGTGCGCGCGCTCGCCTACTCACCCGACGGCACGCTCCTCGCCGGCTGCGATGATGACCGCGAGCTTCAGCTTTGGGACGCGCGGAGCGGCGCGTCGATCCAGAGCGTGCGGCTCGGATTCGGTTATCCCACCAGCGTCGCCTTCGCGCCCGACGGATCGCGCCTCG
>CAZZAH010000124.1:0-2090 GCA_964652115.1 uncultured bacterium
GTTCATTCGATGAGTCCATGCTTGATCTCGACGCGAGCGTTCGGTGAGCCAGGTCAGTGCCCGCGCCATTGGACCGCACTCGGTTGCCGGCTGTCCAGCAGCGCGACCGGGGCCCGCGCGTGACGCGTCATCGCGATCCGGTGGTCTCCGGCTCGACGAATGCCCCTTCGCTCGAGGGGGTCGTGGTGCAGGTCGACCCGGCGCGTGTCACGGTCGACCTCGGGGGAGAACAGGTGCTCGCCGGCCTGAGTGGCGGGCTCAAGGCCGCGCCGCGGCGGCAAGCTCACCTCGTCGCGGTCGGCGACCGCGTGCTGGTGACGACAGAGGGCGCCGACCATCGCATCATCGAGGTGCTCCCGCGCCGGAATCAGGTCTCCCGCGCGGATCCGGGGGACCGAACCGGCCGTCGCGAGCAGGTACTTGCCGCCAACCTCGATTGGCTCGCGGTGGTCGTGAGCCTGAAGGAGCCGCCGCTCAATCGCCGCGTCCTCGATCGCCTGCTCGTTCTCGGCGAGATTTCCGATCTCCCGGCGCTGATCGTGCTCAACAAGATCGACCAGCACCCGGATGAGCGAGACGCCCTCGCGGGCTACCTCGAGATCGGCTATCCGGTGCTCGAGGTGAGCGCGAGGTCAGGCGCCGGGCTACTCGAGCTCAGCAAGCGATTGACCGCCGGGCTTACGCTTCTGTGCGGGCCGTCGGGTGTCGGAAAGTCCTCGCTCGCAAACGCGCTCGCACCGGGAGGGAATCTCCGCACCGCGGACGTGAGCCGGTCCACGGGGAAAGGCGTCCACACGACGACGCGGGTCGGATGGCGCCCGCTCCGGGATGGCGGAGCGCTACTCGACTCGCCGGGCATCCGTGGGGTTCGGCCGTTCGGCCTGAGTCCGGCGAACCTCGCCTCGTGCTTTCCGGAATTCCGGGCGCTGAGCCGGTGTCAGTTCAGCGATTGCAAGCACCGCGACGAACCAGCCTGCGCCGTCCGGGCTGCCGTCCTCGAGCGTCGGGTCTTCCCCGATCGATACGAGAGTTACCTCCGCATGCTGGACGCGCTCCAAGACGAGGTCCTCTCACGCCGCCGCGGCGGGGAGTGGGATTAGCTCGATAGGTCTTACTGCGTGACGCGGTATGCGACGGTCGGGGCCGATTCCTCGACCCTGGTGATGTAGGCGGTGCGGACACCCCAGCGTCTCGCTTCGTCCTTGGTTGCGAACCAGAGGTCGATCTTGCGGCGCCAACGACCGTTCATCGTGTCCTCGACGCGGTAGATGCCGACTCCCGGGATCAGGATCTTGTCGCCGTAACGCAGCGGCGCCCCTGGGGTGTACTCGCGAAGCAGGTCGCGGCTCACGGCCACCGTTCGGTCGGAGACGTGGGTGTTGCTGGCGGTGATGGTCGGCGAGTCGTCGGTCTGTTCCTCGGCGCTGGTATATGCCGTGACCGCGACGCGAACGAATCGTTGTTCCTTCGTGGTCGGCCGGTGTTTCTCCGTCGCGCTCGCTGGGAGGATCGATGCCTCCTGCGCCGCGGGCTGCCCCTGTTCCGCAGGTTCAGGTACCGAGAGCTCGTCCTCAGTCAACCCAGCGTAAAGCTGGTACCACTCAGCGGCCTCTCCGGCCCAGGCTCCGGCCGGCTCCGACGATATGGACCACTGCGTCACAACCCGGTCGAGAAGCCGAAAGCCGAAAACCAGCGCGAGCACCGTCATGCACCCGGCGACATACCGCAGCCAACGCGGGGCACGGCGGCCGGAGCGGGGAGCCTCTCCGAGGAGAAGCGCCAAGTCCTCGACGTTCAACATCCTGAAGTCCACGTGCGGCAGGCGCATCTGCAGATGGGGCAGCTTGACCTCGACCTGAGGCAGCTTGAAGTCGACGTGGGGCAGCCGAAGGGTGTGGCGTGCGACCCGGGCGCCCGCCTCCCGCAGATCGACGTGCGGCAAGCGAAGGTCCCCGATCCGAATCGCCCGTGGAGCGACCTTGTCACGGCCTCTGGCGGCGGAGCGACGGGCCTTCGCTCGGTCGAGAAGTCGGCGGCAGAGTTCCAATGGATTCAGCACTCTCGGCTCTCCCTCCGTCTTGTTCGGCCCC
>CAZZAH010000124.1:2190-10237 GCA_964652115.1 uncultured bacterium
TCTGTAACTCGTGCCGGGTGGCTGAGGGAGGGACGGCGGATGCTGGTGGTCGGCGCCCCTTCAACCTCCCGAGCGCGGGATCCCCCAGCAGGGTCCTCTCCCTATGGCTTGGTTCGTGCCGTCCTTACCCGCTTGCCTTGCTGGCAGGGCCCTGCCGGCTTTCGCCTGGAGGGCTTTGATGCGCGGGGCGCGATACGGATCCAGAGGATCGAGTAATCGCCGGCCGGACGGTCCTCCTTGGGTGCCGAAGCGCAGGCTCCCATTCCGCGCTTCCGAGGCCACACTCTCGGCCTTGCCGTCGGAGGTCCGAACTCGCTGAGGAGGCTAGCACCCGAGGGAGGGAGCGTCCACCCCCTGATTCTTGGTGGGGACGGGGGCGGAGCGCTCCCCATCCTTTCGGCCCTTTGTCGCAGAAAATGAGCTTCGGTTGATTTGGCGACTTTGTTAGCATCTCGGGACTCGGACCGTAAATCTCCGGCACCCCCCCGCGCCGGGTTCGTCCAGGGCCGAACAGCTGGGCAAAGCACAGGACAAGGCAGTGGGCGAAAGCCAGACAAGTCGAACGATCCAACCGCGCGGGGCCCGCGCTGGGTACCTCTTGCCAAGGTGCACAGCAATTCAGGACGACGCGGGCGAAGGCGGGTCGAGACGAGGAGGTAAACATGGCCAGCGCAATCGGGAGGGCTCTCGGACGGCGCATCCGCCGTATCCGCCAGGAGCGTGGGCTCACCCTCAAGCAGATCGAAGCTAAGGTCGACGTCAGCGCCACCCACATCTCGGAAATCGAGCGGGGTAAGACCTCGCCGACGGTGGGAGCCCTCGAGAAGATCGCTCTCGCGCTCGAGGTCCAGCCGTCCCACCTCATTGATATCCCGATTTCCCCGGAGCCCGAAGTCCGGATGCCCGACGAATCGAGGAGTCTCCTCCTCAGTCGGGGCGCGGTGCGCGTGGATCCGCTCACCGACCGAAACGCAGGCTCGGAGATGTCGCTCTTCCTCGCCACGATCGAGGGGAACGAGCCGGTCGCGAGCACCCCTGGACACCGCGGCGAGGAGTTCTGCTACGTGCTAAGCGGTTTCCTCGAGGTCAAAGTCGACGGACGCGCCCATGTGCTCCGCCCAGGCGATTCGATTCACTTCAAGGCCAACCGTCCGCACGAGATTCGGAATCTGACGCGAGAGCCGGTCCGCACGTTTTGGGCCGTCCGGCCGAAGCTCTTCATCTAGCGCAACGCGTCCACTAAGTGAAGGCAAGGCCAGCGAACGTTGGGGGGAACCATGTCGAGCAAAGAACGAGTGGGGAATCGAATCCGGAACGTACGCGCGCAACAGAACAAGACGCTGCGCGACGTCGAGAGCGCGTCCGGATTTTCGTCCACCCACATCTCGGAAATCGAGCGCGGGCGTACCTGCCCGACCATCGGCGCGCTGATCCAGATCGCTCACGCGCTGGAGAAAGACCCGAGCTACTTCATCGAGGATCGCGAGCTGGAAGAGCTTTCCGTCACGAGCCGCGAGAATCGGCCGGCGCCTGAGCCTGCCGCCCTGCACCTCCAGGGGAACGGCATCCTGCTCGAGAGCCTGACCGGCGGCATCTTGGGCGGCCGTTTGCGCGCGTTCGAGCTGACGTTGGACGCGGGTGGAGAGGGCCGAGTCTCGGATTTCACCGAGCCGACCGATGCCTGTCTCTACGTGCTCGGCGGCCGAGTAGAGATCAAGCTGGGGGATCGCGTGATGCAGTGCCCGACCGGGGGGAGTTTGCATGCTCTTTTCGATCAGGGATTCGAGCTCTCGAATCCCGGCCGCGAGGACGCACGCGTGCTTCTCATCGTCGATCCTGGCGCGGTCATTCCCTGAGTCGTCACCTCTCGGCGCTCAATCGGGGCGCGAACGTGTTTGCATCCTGAATTGCAGGTGCTTCTTGAAGCGCGGACCGACGTCGAAGTCGGGCCGCGCTTTTTTAGCACCGTCGGTCGTCTGCTCGCAGGGCCGCTACGGCGCGGAAGCGGTCGGCGGCTCATCGGTAGTGCGCTGGCCGGGGGAGGTCGTCGACGCGGTCTTGACCTCGTTCCAGAGGAGATCGAGGCGTTCAAGTCCCAACGACTCGGGGCGGTCCCCCCGCGCCGCTGCGATCTCCATCATCCGGTTGAAGCGTCGGCGGAACTTCTCGTTCCCCGCGCGGAGGGCCGACTCCGGATCGACCTCGAGCTTCCGAGCAAGATTGACGACTGCAAACAGCAGATCGCCGATCTCCTCGCGCACGTTGGAAAGGCTCGCGGCTGCCGCGGCATCCGAAACTTCTCGCGTCTCCTCGAAGACCTTCTCGATGACGGGCCCGTGATCGGGCCAATCGAAACCAACCGCCGCCGCCTTGGACTGGAGCTTGACCGCCTGCCAGAGCGCCGGAAGCGCCGGGGAAGCCGGCGAGAGTGATCCGGGCGCGGCGGGCGGTTCACCCTTCGCGGCCTGCTCCGCCCGCTTGATCGCCTCCCAGTTGCGGCTCACCTCCTCTGCGGACTCGACCGATGCCCCGCCGAAAACGTGCGGGTGCCGACGCCTGATTTTGGCGGTGGTCCGCGCGGCGAGCTCATCGAAGGCAATCAGCTCTTCATCCTCCGCCGCTCTGAGGGTCAAGGCGAGCACGAAGCACGCATCACCCAGCTCCTCCGCCAAGTGCGCGCGGTCGCCGGTCTCCGCGGCGTGGAGCGCCTCGTGGGATTCCTCGACCAGGTAGGGGAGCAGACTCCGCACCGACTGTGCGCGATCCCAGGGGCAACCAGACTCCGAACGGAGGTCTCGCGCGAGCTCGGTCAACGCCTCCCATCCGCCGCTTGTCCGGTTCGTGGATTCATCCGCCATTGGCGGATGCTAGCATGCGCCGACCATGGACAGACTGCGGAACGGGGGACTCATGGCCAAGCCTAGTCCGGGTGGGGAGACCGCCAGCTCGCTGGACAAGGGGCGCCTGCTGAAAGCGGCGCGCGAAGCACTTCACCTGAGTTACTCGCCCTATTCCCACTTCGCCGTGTCGACCGCGCTGCTCGACGCGACGGGCGAGATTTTCGTCGGCGCGAACATTGAAAACGCGGCCTACCCGCTGGGCCTCTGCGCGGAGAGGGTGGCACTCACAGCCTGGCGAGCGCGCGGGGGCAAGGCGATCCGCGCCGCCGTCATCGCGTCCAAAACGCCCCGCCCCGCTCCTCCTTGCGGCCTCTGTCGCGACGCGATCTTGGCTCTCGCTCCGAACGCCGCCGTCTATCTCGCTGGCCCCCGTGGGCTCCGTGGCCCCTTTGCTCCGCGGGACTGGCTTCGTTCGCCGGGGTCTTTCGCATCCCGGGGAAGCAAGCCATGAACGCGAAGGCCCTGATCGAAAAGAAGCGCGACGGTGGCGAGCTGACACCGGAGGAGGTTCGCTTCTTCGCTCTCGAGGGGGGCGCCGGGCGCATCCCGGACTACCAAATCACGGCCCTGCTGATGGCGATCTTTTTTCGCGGGATGTCGGCTCGTGAAACCGCCGACCTCGCGCGCGCCATGCTCGAGTCCGGAAACCAGCTTCGATTCGACGGGCTGACCGCGGCGCCCACGGACAAGCACTCCACCGGCGGCGTGGGTGACAAGATCTCGTTCCTCGTCGCGCCGCTCGTGGCGGCGGCGGGAGTCCCGGTGCCGATGATTTCCGGCCGGTCACTCGGACATACCGGCGGCACCCTCGACAAACTCGAATCGATTCCGGGCTTTCGAGCGGATCTCTCGGAGGCGCAGATGCAGAGGCAGATCGCGCGCATCGGATGCTTCATCTCCGGCCAAACCGAGTCGCTGGCGCCGGCGGACCGCAAGTTTTACAGCCTTCGCGACGCCGCCTCGATCGTCGAGTCGATCCCGCTGATCGTCGGGAGCATTCTGAGCAAGAAAGCGGCGGCAGGTGTGAAAGCGCTGGCCCTGGATGTGAAAGTCGGAGCGGGCGCCTTCATGCCGGAGCTCGGTCAGGCGAGGGAGCTTGCGTCTTCGCTCGTATCCGTGGCGGGGCTTCTCGGGATTCGTGCGCGCGCTCACCTCACTCCTATGGATCTGGTGCTTGGACGAACGGCGGGGAACGCCATCGAGGTGCGCGAGTCGATCGAAGCACTATCCGGCACCAATGTGTCACCCGACATCCGCGCGATCACTTTGCTGCTCGGTGGATCGATGCTGGAGCTAGCGGGCGCGGTGGCGACGATCGAGTCCGGTCGCGCTCGAATCGATGAAGTGTGGCGCTCTGGCCAAGGTCTCGCGCGGTTCCATGAGCTGATCGAAGCGCAGGGTGGCCGGTTGGGCGATAACCTCGATTCGATACCTCGTCCGGCCCGGAGTGTAGAGGTCCAGGCGCCCCGCGGTGGTTGCTTCGTCGGTCTTGAAGCCCGCGCGGTCGGACAGTGGATCACGGAAAACGGTGGCGGCCGGCTGGTGTCCGGCGCCGCGCTCGACCATTCGATTGGGGTCGAAGCGTTGGTAATGCAGGGGGACGAGGTCCGCGCCGGCCAGCCTGTCCTCCGTGTCGACGCTCCAGCGCACTCCCAAAGTGAGCTGGTCTCAGCGCGGGCCCGTGCCTGGATTCGCATCGAGGACGCTCCGCCCGCCGCACCCATCGCTCAAATCGAGTCGATCCCAGCCCAGGCTTAGCGGCGCGTCGGGCGCTACTCGTCTTCGTCGTCCGGTTCGGTCGTTCCGCCGGGGGTTGCGGGCGCTCCGCCATGGAGCGGGCAGTACGAGACCGGCTCCGTGCCCGCGACGAACGCGTCCTTCGCGGCCCGCGGGCATCCGCTCGTGGCGAGCTTGCCGGAATAAATACAGGTCAGCCGTTCGACGATCCCCGGAGGGGCGACAAAGTCTTCCTTACCGTAGATCTCGACCGCCTTGTTCATGAATCCGCACCAAGCGGGTAGGGCGGCCGCAGCCCCTGTCATCTTGTTGCCGATCGGGCGCTTCTCGTCGAAGCCCACCCATACCCCGCAAGCCAAGCGGGGCAAGCAGCCGACGAACCATGCGTCTGAGTAGTCGTCGGTCGTGCCGGTCTTTCCCGCCGCCGGAGCATCAAATCCGTAGTCCTTCTTTGCTTTCCACGCCGTGCCGCCTTCGAACACCGACCGCATCAGTGAGATGGTCTGGTAGCTCGCCTTCTCGTCGATGCCCTCGCGCGACTTCGATAGATGCGAATCGAGCGTGCGACCATACCGATCCTCGACCTTTTCGATAGTGAACGGTTCCTTCCATATACCGGAGTTTGCCAGCCCGGCGTACGCGCCGGTGATCTCGAGTGGGGTGACCTCTCCGGTTCCCAGTGCCAAGGACATCTGAGGTGGTAAATCGCCGTTGATTCCGAGGCCATGCGCGATCTCGATCACCTTCTTGGCTCCGACCCGCTCGAGAAGGCGGATGCTGGGGACGTTGATCGACTTCATCAAGGCGTAGCGCAAGGTCACGGACCCGCTGTATTTCCGGCTAAAATTCTTCGGCTGCCAGACCTGCCGACGGCCGCCCGGACCCACCCAACTGAACGAAATCGGGGCATCGACCACGAAGTCGTTCGTGTGCGTCCCCTCCTGCAGCGCGGCTGCGTAAATGAACGGTTTGAAGGCGCTGCCCGGCTGTCGCCGCGCCTGGGTTGCACGGTTGAACTTGCTTTCACTAAAATTGCGCCCACCGATCATCGCGCGAATCGCACCGGACTGGGGCTCGACCGCCACCAGCGCCCCCTGAAGATAAGGGGTGCTGACGGCGCTGTCGGGCAGCGAGCCCATTCGCTGCTGAGCGTTGCGAAGATACTTGTACACGAGCTGATGCTTCTTCTCGAGTTCCTCGATCTGTGTTTCCAGCGCAGCTTCGCCCGCGCTCTGCAACTCCAGATCGAGGGTTGTGTACACCTTCAGGCCACCGTGGAGCACCTTGTCGACGCCGTACTTCTTCATCAGCTCCTGACGAACGAGCTCGGTGAAGTAAGGCGCGCGCGACGCAGCCAAGACGCGCTGCCCGATGTGGATCTCGGTCGATTCAGCCGCGGCCAGCGTGCTCCGATCGATAGCACCGGCCTGCTCCATTCGACGCAAGACGAGATTGCGCCGCGCCAGTGCCGCCTCTGGATGTCGAAGCGGGCTATATGCGGACGGGTTGGCGACAATGCCGATGAGAAGTGCCGCCTCTTCCAGGGTGAGGTTCTGGAAAGACTTGCCGAAGTAACGCTCGGCCGCGGCCTTGATCCCGTACGCACCGGAGCCGAAGTACACTTGATTCAGGTACAGCTCCAGTATTTCGTCCTTCGAAAAGGACCGCTCGAGTCGTACCGCCAGCACCGCCTCTTTGAGCTTACGTTCGACGGTCTGGCTATTGCTCAAGAATAGGTTTCGGGCGAGCTGCTGCGTAATCGTGCTTCCGCCCTGAGAGATCCCATGCGAGGAGAGATTCGAACGGAATGCCCGGAAGATTGACCACAGATCCACGCCCCAATGGTGGTAGAAGCGCCGGTCCTCTGTCGCGAGCAGAGCTTGGCGCACGACATCCGGCACCTCGGTCAGGTACACCGGGTTTCTGTTCTGCTCGAAGAACTCCTCGATGACCTCGCCATGGCGATCGAAAACCGTCGTATTGATGCTCGGCTCGACCTCGCGCGGCCCCCGCGGGGTGGGCAGTTCGTCTCCCCAAACGATGAAGAGGCCGAAGAGCGCGCCAGCCATGAGCAGCGGCACCAGGACTGCCAAAATCACCAGGATTCGCATGGCGGCACTCCACCACAGGACCCCATGAGCGTCAAGCCGAGCGAGGTCGTTTCCGTCGAAGTCCGACCTAACCAGTTGGCGCAATGTCCATTCCAGCCCGCGGAAGTTCGTGAAGATTTTCGCAAAATACTCGTTGACCCAATCCGTCCACACCAGTACTTTCCGGATCCCGAGCAGGACCGGGCCATCACGGCCGCGGCTAGTCTGCGGCTGCAGGGAACTTTTTCCCATTGACAGTCGGCACCGAACTCGGACACATTGCGCTTCGCGCTTGGCGGCTACCCGCCCCAAGCGCCACAGCTGATCTTTGACAAGAGAAGAGCAAGCTTGGCGAGCCCGGAACCGGTGTCGCTCTGTTTCTTCGGTATGGCTTCTCTGAAGCACTGCCCCTGAGGCACGGCGGCGCCAAAGTGATTGAACTTCGGGTCGTTCCAGATTTTTCTGGTCGTCTCGAAGATCTCCGAGTTTTCCGAACACGGAGAGTTTGATCCTGGCTCAGAACGAACGTTGGCGGCGTGGATTAGGCATGCAAGTCGTACGGGACTTGGGGGCAACTCCAAGTTTAGTGGCGAACGGGTGAGTAACGCGTGGGAAACCTGCCCTCGAGTGGGGGATAACACTCCCAACGGAGTGCTAATACCGCATAAGACCACGAAGTCGCATGGCTTCGGGGTCAAAGGTGGGGACCGTAAGGCCTACCGCTTGAGGATGGTCCCGCGTCTGATTAGCTAGTTGGTGGGGTAACGGCCTACCAAGGCGACGATCAGTAGCTGGTCTGAGAGGATGGTCAGCCACACTGGGACTGAGATACGGCCCAGACTCCTACGGGAGGCAGCAGTCGAGAGGCTTCGGCAATGGGGGAAACCCTGACCGAGCGACGCCGCGTGGGCGATGAAGGCCGTTAGGTTGTAAAGCCCTGTCATGCGGGGCGAATTCAGGAGGGTGAACAATCCTTCTGTTTGACGGTACCGCAAGAGGAAGCTCCGGCTAACTCCGTGCCAGCAGCCGCGGTAATACGGGGGGAGCGAACGTTGTTCGGAATCACTGGGCGTAAAGGGCGTGCAGGCGGCTCGGTAAGTGGAAGGTGAAATGCCCTGGCTCAACCAGGGAACTGCCTTCCATACTGTCGAGCTTGAGTGCGGGAGAGGATGGGAGAATTCCCGGTGTAGCGGTGGAATGCATTGATATCGGGAGGAATACCAGTGGCGAAGGCGCCCATCTGGCCCGACACTGACGCTCAGGCGCGAAAGCTAGGGGAGCAAACAGGATTAGATACCCTGGTAGTCCTAGCTGTAAACG
>CAZZAH010000125.1:0-10226 GCA_964652115.1 uncultured bacterium
GATGGCTTCTCGGACCTGGTGGTAGGTGCCCCCGGCCATGATGGCGCGGGGGAAGATGCCGGTCGAGCGATCGTCTATCACGGGTCGGCTTCGGGTCTCGGCATCGCCAACTGGACGGTGGATGGAGAAGTGGAGGGCGCAAGGCTCGGACATTCCGTGGCGACGGCGGGAGACGTCAACGGCGATGGGTTCTCCGATCTGATCGTCGGCGCACCCGGTCACGACGCAGCCTTTGCGGCCCAAGGCCGTGCGCTGGTCTATCACGGCTCATCGATCGGGTTGAGCTTCGCCCCCGCGCGTGTCGTGGAGATCTCCCAACAAGCAGCGCAGCTTGGCCAGTCGGTCGCGAGCTCCGGTGATGTGAACGGCGATGGATTCAGCGACGTCTTGATCGGAGCGCCAGGCTACGACAACGAATTCGGAATCGGACTCGTGGTCGGCTACTTCGGTGGCGGCGTTCGCGGCCTCGATCGCATCCCGCAACAGGCGCGGACGAACGGATCGACTCCGATCTCGCCACTGTGTCGCTCCGACTCGCCTTCGTCCTTTCTGTTAAAGGCGCTCGGCCGGACCGCGGCGGGTCGCGATGCGGTTCGGCTCGAGCTCGAGGTGAAGCCGTACGGCGTGCCCTTTAACGGCGCGGGTCTGGTGGTCGGTCCGTACGTCGACACGGGAGCGCCGGGCGCAGGCATGGGCAGCGCGGCTCCACTCTCGCAGCTCGTGACCGGGCTCGCCGCGGAAACGCTCTACCACTGGCGGCTGCGCATCGCGTCCGACTCCCCCTTCTTCCCGCGTACTCCTTGGATGTTCCAGCCGGACAACGGGGCGACCGAAGCCGACCTGCGCACTGCCGCGCCGTCGTCTGGGATCGAGGCGCTCGAGGCGCCGAGCGCGCTCCGCATCGAGTCGATTCGCTCGAACCCGATCGTGAGGAGCGGAGAGATCCGTTACTCGCTTCCCGAGGCGGCGGAAGCGCAGCTCAGCGTCCACGACGTAACCGGACGTTTGCGCATGCTGCTCGACGCAGGGGTCCGCGATGCCGGGCAGCACAGCGTGCGCTGGGATGGTCGTGACCGAGCGGGCGCCAGGCTGCCCGCGGGAGTCTATCTCCTCCGCCTCGAGAGTAACGGTCGCCAGGTCTCGACCAAGCTCGTGCTCGCGCGATGAGGCGGAGCTCATCGCTCACTCGCCGAAGTTCTTCGAGGCCAGCAGGGGCCCGAAGTTGAAGAGTCCACGAAACACCAGCGTCCTGTTCGTGCGATTTCGGGGCCGACTCCAACGCCGGTCTCCGGACGAAGCATGAACGCCGAACGCTGGGAACGCTTGCAGGTCCTCATCGAAGAGACCTTGGCGCTGCCGGCGAAGGCCCGGCCCGCGCACCTGGACACGGCTTGCGCCGGAGATGGTGAGCTGCGCGCGGAAGCGCTGTCGTTGATCGCCGCGGCCGAGCGCAGCCCGGACTCTCCCACGCCACCCGACGCGTGGCTCCGTGTGCTGACGGGGCCGGCACCTCCGCGCTTTCAAGAGGGAGATCACCTCGCGCGGCGCTATCGCGTGCGGCGGCTCCTGGGCCGCGGCGGAATGGGAGAAGTGTACGAGGTCTGGGACGAGGAGCTCTCGATCCTCGTCGCGCTCAAGGTGATTCCTCTCTCGAGCGGCACCCCGGAAACCTACAAGCGGCTCAAGCTCGAGGGTCTGCTCGCCCGCTCCGTCTGGCATCCGAACGTCTGCCGGTTCTTTGATCTCGGACGACACGACGACCACGACGCAACCTGGTTCCTGACCATGGAGCTGCTCCAGGGCGAGACGCTCGCGAACCGTATGCGAGATCAGGGAAGGCTCCCGCTCGATCACGCGCAGCGCTATCTGGAGCAGATCGCGGCGGGGCTCGGCGCGGCACACCGGGCGGGCGTGGTGCATCGCGACCTGAAGCCGGCCAACATCATGCTCGTGGGCGGAGAGGCTGGTGAGCATGCGGTCGTAACCGATTTCGGCATCGCGCGGGCGACCTCGCAAGCCGCGAGCTCGAACGACTTCACGCCAGGGTCGGGCTCGATCATCGGGACCCCGACCTACATGTCACCGGAGCAGGTTCGCGGCGAGGAGGTCGGTCCCGCCACCGACATTTACTCACTCGGGGTCGTGCTGTACGAGATGGCCACCGGCACGGTGCCCTTCACTGGTCAATCCGCGCTCGAGATCGCGCGACGCCGACTGTCGGAAGACCCACCGGCTCCGCGAAGACTGGTACCGGAGCTCGACCGCCGGTGGGAGTCGGTCATCCTTCGCTGCTTGGCTCGCGAACCGCATCGTCGCTTCGCGCGCGCGGAAGAGGTGGCGGAGGCGCTTTGTGGCCGGGCGTCGGTCGAGCCGGTCGAGTCGATCGCTATCGCCACCGGGACCTGGCACAGCATGCCGGCCGAGCACGATCCCTTCGTCGGCCGCGAGCAAGACCAACGCGAGCTCGAACGCAGTCTCTCGGGCAGCACGCGCCTGGTGACGCTGGTGGGCGCGGGCGGAATGGGAAAGACGCGACTCGCCCTCCACCACGGTCGACGGCAAGTCGAAGGATGGCGAGGTGGCGTCTGGTTCTGTGATCTGACCGACACGCGTAGCGCGAATGGGATCGCGTCGGTGGTCGCGGGCGCGCTCGGGGTGGAGCTCGGAGGTGGAGATCCCGTCGAACAGCTCGGCCACGCGATCGTGGGGCGCGGCCGCTGCCTCTTGATCCTCGACAACGCTGAGCAGGTGCGAGCAGAGCTCGCGGCGATCGTGGCCCGCTGGCTGGCGAGGACGACGGACGCGCGTTTCCTCGTAACGAGCCGCGAGCGACTGGGGCTCGGTGACGAGGAGCAAGTGCAAGCGGTCGGTCCCTTGTCGATGGAGACAGGCCTCGCGCTCCTGGCCACTCGCGTGCTGCGCCTTCGCCCCGGGTTCGCGCTGGACGGCGCGGAATTAGAAGCGGCGCGAGAGATCGTCCGGCTCGTCGACGGCATGCCGCTCGCGATCGAGCTCGCCGTCGCGCGGATGCGCGTGATGAGCGCGACCCAGATCGTGGGCCAGATGCGCAAGCGCTTCAGCCTCCTCACCGGCGGCGTCACCAGTCGTCACGAGACCCTCGTCATGACGATCGACGGATCGTGGGAGCTGCTCAAACCCTGGGAGCGCTCGGCATGGGCACAGTGCGCCGTGTTCGAGGGCGGCTTCACCCTCGAGGCGGCGGAAGCAGTCATCGATCTGAGTGCGTGGCCGGAGGCTCCGTGGTTGGTGGACGTCGTGCAATTGCTCGTCGAGAAGAGCCTCCTTCGAACCTGGGTGCCGCCGACCTGGAGAGGGATGGATCTCCCCGAAGCCCGCTTCGGGATGTTCGCCAGCCTGCAGGAATACGCGCGCCTGAAGCTCCGCGAAGGCGGGGCCGTACCACCCGCTGTAGCCGACATTCCGACACTGCGAGCGACCGAGGAGCGACACGGCCGATGGTTCGCTCGATGCGGAGAGGTAAGGGCGATCCACGCGCTCAAGGAGCATGGCGGCCCTAGGCTCAGGCGGCGAGTCGAGCGCGAGCTCGACAACCTGGTGGCCGCTTGCCGGCGCGCGGTGGAGCGCGGTGATGCATCGATCGCCGTGCCCGCCTATCGCGGCTCGTGGGCGGTGCTCGAGCTGCGAGGTCCCTTCGGCGTGGCAGTCGAGATGGGACAGGGAGTCCTGCGCAATCTGTCACTCACCCGCGTCGAGGAAGCGCTCGTGGTCCGCACTCTCGGGCAGGCGGAGTGGTACGCCGGGATGGTGCAGGAGTCGCGGGCGCACCTCGAGCTGGCACTCGCCATCGCGCGCGAGATCTCCGACCGGCACGGCGAGGGGCTCACGCTCGGAAATCTCGGAGGGATGGAGGTCACTCAGGGCGAGATGGAAAAAGGATCCGCCGATCTCGAGCAGGCGCTCGAGATCGCGCGCGAGATCGTCGACCCGTTCCTGGAGTGCAACATCCTCAACTCGCTGAGCATCGCTCTCCGCGGTCAGGGTCGCATGGCGGAAGCGGGCAGTTGGTCGGAGGCGGCGCTCGCGCTCGCCCGCTCGGTCGGCGATCGACAGCTGGAGGGCACGGTCTTGACCAATCGGGGGCTCCTGCAGCAGGACCAGGGTCGCACCGCGGAGGCGCGCGCCCATTACGAAGCCGCGCTCGAGATCCATCGCGAGGTGGGATGCCGGCGCCTCGAGGGGAGCACGCATGGCAACCTGGGCGGACTGAACTACGATCAGGGCCTCTTCGCCGATGCGCGGACGCACCTGGAGGCAGCGCTCCTCATCCTCCGCGAAACGGGCTCGAGATTCTCCGAAGGCATCGCGCTGATCAACCTCGGCTCCCTGAACCACACGGAAGGACGCCTCGAAGAAGCACTGGCGCAGCTCGAATCGGCGCTCGCCATCGAACGCGAGCTGGGTAACCGTCGTTTGGAAGGCGCCGTCCTCGGAGCGCTGGGCCGGCTCCATCAGGATCGAGGCGAAGGCGAACGGGCCGGCGCCGACTACCGGTCCGCGCTCGCCTTTCACCGCGAGGCGGACGATCGACGCGCCGAAGGGGTCACCCTCGCCTACCAGGCGAGCCTCTTTCACGAGCAGGGGTCGATCGACTCGGCACGCGACGTGCTCGGGCTCGGAGAGAAGCTGCTTCGTGAGCTGAACGCGCACCTCGACCTCGCGCAGCTCCTCTGCGTGCGCGCGGAGGTTGAGCACGCCTCTGGAGCGACTCCCACCGCGCTCCTGGCGCTCAACGAAGCGGAGGAGCTCGCCTCGCGCCTGGAGTCTGGCCCGGACTCAGAGCTCGGGCGGATGCTAACGCGCGCTCGAGCTCTCCTCTCGGCGATCGATGGCCGCTAGCGGGTGAGGCATCGGCCGGGCGCGCGCTCTCTCCCGTAGGTCGAAGTCGCCGCTCACTCGCCGATGCGCGCTGTCCCTCCGTAGGCGCGAAGCGTCATCGGGCTGTTAAAGGTGATCGGTCCGAGCGCGTAGTTGTTTCCGTACAAGCCAAGTGACGCTCCGACCGGCAGGATGTTCCGACCTTCGTTGAACGTGTCGAAGGGATGATCGTAGGTCCCGTCCTCCGTCGTGCGCGGAGAGTTCGGGTCGACGTAGACGATTCCAAAGCTCGTGACCGGGGTCGCGTAGACCCCGCGCCCATAGGTCGAGACCACCAGCTCGTCGGCGCCGTTGTGATAGGGATCGACGACGTAGGCCAGATCGGTGCAAGGCACGATCGGCAGGCCCGTCTGCAGCGGATGCCAGCTCGCGCCGCCGTCCAAGGTCTCGAAGACGCCGATGTCGGTGCCAACCCAGAGGGTGTGCGGCGCGAAGGGCTTCTGCGCCAGGCAACGCACGAGCTTGAGCGAGGTCAGGTTTCCCGTCACGTCGGTCCAGCTCACACCGAAGTCCTTGGTGTGATAGATGAGCCCCGTGCCGATCGAGCTCCGAGACATCGTCACCCAGGCCTCGCCCGCGTTTTCGGTCGACGCGTAGATGCTCTGCACGCCGCCGCTGCCGCCGAAGTCGTACGTCGTCGTCGTCCAGGACGCGCCGGTTCGTGCGATGAGCACGGTCGGGATGGTGGCGCCGTTCGCATCGACCACGTTCATGTAGAGCGTTCGTCCATCGACGTAGCTTCCGCTCGGGGTGGCGCGAACGCGGTACTGCGAGGGGATCGTTCCGTCGGCCACCCACTGGAGCGGTGAGCCGGCCGCGTCGCAGCCGTAGATCACGTCATCGTCGCCGACCGAGAACATCCAGTTGACGTAACGGTTGTAGAAGAGCCCCTCCATCCCTTCCGCGGTGTTGTTGGTGGGGCTCACCCCGCCGGAAGTTTGTCGGAAGATTCGGACGCCGGGCGCGGGAGAGAAGAGCGAGCTCGCGTGCCAGAACTCGTTCGTGCGGTCGTTGACGATCTCGCAGTCGAAGCCGTCGCCACCCTGCGAGTACTTCCAGACCTCGCCCGAATTGGTCGAGTAGTCGACGCCGTTGTCCTGCACACCGACCGCCCGAAGGAATCGCTTGGCCTCGAGGAAGTCGATCTGGCTGCAGCGAAGCCCGGTCCAGGCGTCGCCGTTCCAGTTCTCCGGCGTGCCGCCGAGCGTGGTGCCGACCACGCCCCCGTCCATGCAGATCCAGATGAAGTTGTCGCCGCTCTGATCGAAGAAGCGGAGCTGCGTGATGTCGGCGTGGGTGTCCAGAACACTCGTCCAGGTCGCGCCATCGTTGGTCGTCCGAAGAAAGCCTCGCGCGCCGACGTAGATCTCGTTCGGGTTGTTCGGCCGAAAGCAGATGGCGCCGGTGTGACTGAACTCGGCCATGTGCCACCCGCCGAGCGTTCCGGTGATGTTGCTCCACGATCCGCCTGAGTTGGTCGAACGGAGCACCTGGTACCCCTGGACCCCTTCGGACGGCTCGGACTGTGAAACGAAGAGCGCGATGTGTTGGGTGGCGCCTCGGCAGACCGCGAGGAATCCATGATTAAACGGCACGCCCGACGGAAGCGGCACGTTCATGTTGGTCCAGGAAACGCCGGCGTTGGTCGACTTGAACGCGCCCACGCCGTCCACCGCCGCGTACTGAAGATTAAAGTTGTTCGGATCGACCACCAGGTCGTTGACTGAGCCGCTCATGGCGTTGGTCCAGGTCGCTCCCCCGTCGATCGAGCGAAGGATCCCGCCCGTACTCATGCACGCGGCCACCAGCACGTTCGCGTTCGAAGGCGATCGCTCGATGCGCGCGAACGACTTCGGCGCCACCGGCAGCGAAACCTGGGACCAGGTTGCCCCGCTATCCAAGGTGCGATACATGCCGGAGCCGGTGAAGCGACTGCGGTCGCCCGTGCCGACGACGATGTCGTTGAAGTTGTTCGGATTGACCGAGAAGGCGCGCACCGATGGATTCGGGAGGTTGTCGCCCAGGCTGGTCCACACGCCGATCCCGTCGTTGATGTGGGCTTGCCAGAGACCTCCGCTCGAGCCACCGACGAAGATGTCGTATCCGTTCGTGGTCGAGACGGTGCCGATGCACGCGATTCGACCGTTCCACTTCCTCATCGGATCGCCGCTGTTGTCGGAGATACCGCCCACCGGTCCGATCGGCGCCCAGCCTGAACCGAGGAGCGCACTCTTGCCGTGCGGCGCGGCCAACATGCCGGTCGCCTCGAGCGCGTTCCGGTACTCCTCCGGCGTCATGTTCGACTCCCAGAACTCGCGGAGCCGATCCCCATCCTCCTCGACTGCGTCCTCCTCGATCGCGCCTTCCGGACGATCGGCATCTTCGAGCTCTTCCCCACCGGCCGCCGGTGCGAAGAGCAGAGTGGGCACAAATAGAAGCGCGAGCTTGAGCGACGAGCGCATGGCAACAACCTCCTTCGTGGCTAGCCGCCGATGACGACCGAGCCGCCACAGGCCACGATCTTCATTCGCTTGGAGAGGGTCAGGTTTTCCGGATAGCTCTGCCCGTTCACGTGCAGGGTCGGGAGCGCCGGCGTATCGCCACCCTCGAAGAGGGCCGTGACGCCCGCCTGGATGGTGGCGAAGGGACGAACGAAGTTGCCGATCCAAGGGCTCGGCGCCGAGCGCACGACCCAGACGTCAAAGCGCGGGTTTCGCCATCCCTCGCGGCTTAGGGCCGTGTTCGTGATGGTCGCCGCGTTGAACCGGTTGTCATCGTCGCAGTCGTGTGTCCAGACCCCGCACGGTTGCCCGTCAAACAGGATGTCCGGATTCGACCACTGACCGATGCGGGTGAATTCGTCTACCTCCGGTGGATCGGTGTCATACGCCATCACCGTTCGCCACTTGCTGCCGCTGCTGCCGGTGAAGCGATGACCGAAGGAGAAGCACTCCTGGTTGCAGCCGCTGCCCGCGTCTTCCCGGTTGTGGGCGCAGCCCTGGAGGTGCCCGATCTCATGCGCGAAGCTGAAGTTGCCCGCGGCGCAGGACCAATTGACGATGCAGAAGCCCTCGGCCGCGCCGCTCGGCGTGCAGTAGGCAATGCCGCAAGCATCCGCGTCGATCGACCGTACGAAGAGGGTCACGAAGTCGGCGCCATAGACGTTCCGGTCGATGTGGACCTGGTCCATGAAGCCGTCGGAGGTGGCCGTCAGTCGATTCCGATCGGTCTCGAGGTTCCCCGCCTCGGTGTAGGGGATCTCGCCGCGAAAGATGAGCGAGAGCTGGTTCGTGACCGCGCTCGCGACATAGGTCTGATTGGCGACGTCGACCGAGAGTTGGCACTGAGAGTTGATCCCGTTGATCCCGCCCGCCTCCGTACGCGCCGAGGCGGTGTAGTAGATCATCACATCGCCGTCGGGACTTGGCGTCGGGCAGCTTCCGCTGGGCGCGGGCCACTCCTGATCGGGCGGCGCGATCGGCGCGGGCGCCAGTCCATCGGAGCTCTCCAGGGTTGTACAGTCGGCGATGTCGATCGCCTCCACCGGAGCGAGCTCGTGCACGCCTTCCGCCACGTACGCGATGCGATAGAGCTTGCTCGCGCTCGGCGCCTGAATGAGCGCCGCGACGGCATCCCCTTCCAGGCAGAAGAGCGCGAATCCGTTCGGATCGCCCTCCAGACGGCATGCCACGCTGATCGAGGTGGCTGAACGCCGTTCCACCCGATCGACGATCGCGGTGAGCGGCCCGCCGGCGTCGAGCACGAGTCGATCCTCGGGCTCGACCTCGGCGAACCCGACCAGATCGATCAGGACAGGACGCGCCGCGCTCGAGAGCGAACGCGGTGTCGTGGTTGGCCACAGCGTCGGATTCATCAGATCGAGTGTGGCCGCCCCCGCCCTAGGCGAAAGAAAGAGCGCGGCCGCCAGGGTCATTCCGATTTGTCGAAGCATCAGCGCGTCCTTTCCGCCCTAGGGCAGCACGACCAACTTCTGGTTTCGCTCATCCGGACGCGCGCTCAAGCGGAGGAAGTAGATGCCTCCCGGAACGCGGGCGCCCGACTGGTCACGACGATCCCACGTGCGGAGATTGCGTCCCGCCGCGACTCGCTCGTGCGCGATGGTGCGCACCAATCGCCCGGCCGCGTCGTAGACCTCGATTCGAACCTCGCGCGACTCCGGCAGCTCGAAGGCGAGCTCCATCCCGTCGCCCATGGGGTTCGGGGTCGCTGGGAGGGCGCGGAAGACGAGCGGGACGGCGGTCGGTTCGTCCGGCTGTCCGATTCCTCCGTCGTCATCGCTCACCGCGGAGACCGCGCCGCCGCCGACCCAGAAGCCCGCGGTAAGTGTGAAAGCTCCGCCGGTCGAACGGGCCGCGTCCGGCTGTCCGATCGTCCCGCCTACGCCGAAGTTGCTTCCGCTCGATCGAGTGGCGCCTCCCGCGGCGACGACGAATCGAGAGATCGACAACTGCGCTCGCGCCGGGCTGGCCACCAAGGGGAGCAGCGCGACGAGAAGCGCCAATCCAAATTTTGCGTTCATGTCTGCCTCACTCGGCTCGCGCCGCTATTGCAGGTTTACGAGGACGAGCACCATGCCGCGTCCGGACTCGAGCCCGGTCATCGCCTTGCCCAAGATCGCGCCGGGGAAGCGTGCGGGATCGGTCGCCTTCATCGCGTGTCCGGGCACATCGGAGGTGGTCAGGAGGTCGCCGGCCTCGATCGGAGTCTTGCCGGCATCGCACCACACGTAGCAGCGGCCGGTCAGCGCGACCGCGGGTGCGTCCTCATGTCCCGGAAGGTTGCCGAGCACGGCGCCGACCGAGAAGTTATTCGCGCCGCTGACCACCCCGGCTACGCGACGGTTGTACGCGCCGCGCGAGAGGCAGAGGTGACCTGAGTTGTTCGCCTCGATCGCCACCACCATTCCCGGCTCTACCTTGTCGGTCGTGGGGAATTTCTCCGCGAGGTCGGCGCCGGTGATCTCGAGCACCGGCACGCTCACGACACCGCCGCCGAGCGGGGTGAGCACGATGTCGCCGCCCGCGCGCGCGTTCACGATCGAGAAGTCCGCGCTACCCGCCGTGCCGTAGCCCATCCACGCGGTCTCGCTCGCGCTGGTCAAGAAGCTGACGTAGCCGGTCTGAGTCGATGGCGAGCCGGAATCCTCTAAGGCCAGCGAAGGCTGATCGGCCTTGACGTGAAGCGGCCTGCCCGGAGTGGTCGTCCCGATCCCAACGTTGCCGCTCATCTTGACCTTGCCGCCCCCCAGCGGGGTGAGCACGATGTCTCCGCCCGAGCGCGCGTTCACG
>CAZZAH010000126.1:0-4420 GCA_964652115.1 uncultured bacterium
ACTCGAGCGCGCGGCAGTCGTTGTCGGAGGAGCTCGACTCGATCGATCCCTTCGCGCTGCTCGATCCGCTCTTCCCGGGTGAGTCCTCGACGTCGAACGCGCCGGTTTCGACACAGGCGCCACAGGACCCCGCGAAGGCGGAAACCCCGGCCGAGCTCGAGGATTGGGACTTCCCGTGGGAGGAGGGCGGCAGCTCAGCGACGAGCGCTTCGGGGCAGGTCGGAACGGCCATCGACCCCGGTCCCGCGCGCGAGCCGATCGCGGATGCTGTAACTCCGGACGCGGCGACGTCGATCGTCCAGAACGCGGCGCAAGGATCTCACGCGGCCGCTTCCTCGATCACGGGGGCCGCGGCTTCGGCGGGTGGGAAGGCGCAACCGCCGCACACGGCCTCTTCCGCGGAATTCCCTCCGGCGCGGTCGCTCTCGCCCGAAGCGGCGATGGCGGTTTCGGCGGCTTGGCCGGCGGGCGGTGAAAGCGCCCCCGCAGCGATGGTGCCCGCCGCGGTCGTGCATGCGACGCCGCGCCGGCGCATGGCCCTGGGCAGGCTCCAGGTGCCGATCCTCGTCGCGATCGTCGCGTTCCTGATCACGGTGATCGTTCTCCTGCTCGCGGCATTGCCGGGTCGGGGCAAGCAGTCGGGCAGGGGCGCGAAGGGGCAGAGCCAGCTGTGGCTCGAGCCGAGTCCGGCCGCGCTTCATGTTTACCTCGACGGCAATCCCGTCGCGGGGGCGACGCCGACGCGGGTCGAAGGGCTCTCGTCCGGCAAGCACCAACTCGCTCTCGATCTCGGCATCTGTGGGACCTGGAAGACCGAGGTCGAGCTGAACGGGAAGGAGCCACTTCGAGTGGCTCCTCGCCTGACCGGCTCGGTGGAGGTCGTGGGCGCCGATCCCGGGCGCTCCGGCTTCGTCTGGGTGCAAGGACGCGAGAAGGTCGCGGTCCCCGCGCGGCTCGACTCGCTGCCGATCGGCTGGGTGCATCTCCTTTACGAGGACGAGAACGTCGCGCTCTGGGACCGCCCGGTGCTGGTGAAGGGAAACGGTTCGACCCGGGTCGTTCTGCCCAACCATCTCGCGCCGGGCGACGCAATGGTGAAGGTCGAGTCGCTACGCTTCCGGTCGGGGAGCGGGCTCGAGGAGGCACGCGGTGACTCGGTCTTCGTCGATCATCTCTTTCAAGGGGAGACGCCGTTCGAGGCGATTCTCGAACCGGGGGTCCACTCCGTGCGCGTGCGCTCGGCCGATGGCGAGTACACCGACCTGGTCGACCTTCGACCTGGTGGGCTCCGGTATGTGCCGGCGCAGTTCGGACTCGGAATCCGGCCCCAGCTTTCGCACCGTCCGCCCGGTCGCGTGGTCGCGCGGGGGCCGGTCGCGCTCTCGGTCAACATCGGGGCGGTCGAGCCGTCGCGCTTGAGCTATCCGACCCTGCACTTGCCGGAGGCGGAGGCGGGCAGCCGCGAGGTGCCGCTCACCGCCGTCGACGGCTCGGATGGCACCTATGTCGGTCTGGTCGATCCGCGACTGCTTTTGACCGGCAGCGAGGTTCGCTACTACTTCTCGGTGGTCGCGGGAAAGGAGAAGGTCTACTCCGACATCTTCCGCCTTCGCGCGGATCGGGGTGCAGCTCCCCGACGGGCGACGGCTGCGGCGGTCGACTTGACCCCTCCCGACGCCGTGCCTCCGGACGAGGCGCTCGACGCGATTCCTTCCCAGCCATAGCCCCGCCTGATGGCCGCGCCGCTCCCGGCGCGAGCAACTCCGTCCGCCCCTCCCACGAAGCCCGATTGACCCCCTCTCCACGCGCCAGCTAGAATTTCCCAGGCAGTGCTTTCCATGGTGCCCGGTCCCCCCGGTGCAGGCGAGCTAGGCATAGGTTCCGGTCCGCGCTCGCGGACCAACGGAAGGAAGATATGCGTCATACCTTGAAGACGTCCTCGGCCCTCGTGGCTCTCGCGTTGCTTGCGGCGGGCTCCCGGGATGTGGCGAAGGCGAATGACGAGGTAGCTCAGCCGAGCCTCGCGGCCATCGACGCGGCCGAATCGTCGGGCGAGATCACGAGCGGGGAAGCGGTGCTCTACAAGCTCTACTACCTCAAGGGCTCGTCGAAGCTGCCGGCACGGTTCGCGCTCGGGGGGGAGCGAGTGTCGAAGTGCGCGACCGAGATCACGACCGAAGCGCGCCTTCGCTTGGATGAGTTCGGTTCGTCGCAGCGCGAGGAGATCCTCGCCATGCTCACGCGGCCGACGTTGAGCTCCTTCGAGGACACGGCGCACTTCCGCGTCCACTTCAGCACCAGCGGATCGAACATCTGCTACCAGTGGCCGAACCGCGCCTACCTCGACGCGACCAAGCTGTCCGCGGAGACGAGCTGGACCTTCTACCACACGACCAAGGGATGGCAGGTGCCGCCGAGCGATGGCACGTCGGGCGGCGGCAACAACCTGATCGATCTCTACATTGATGACCTCGGGACCTCCGCTTACGGCGTGACCTACGCCGAGACGCCGGTGCCGGGCGGCTTCCCCAACGACTACACCGCCTACTTCGTCATCGACAACGACTACACCGGCTTCGGCTACAGCGATCGCACGCTGCCGATGCAGGTCACGGTGGCGCACGAGTACCACCACGTCGTCCAGATGGGTTATGTGATCAACCTGTCGTGGTGGATGGAGAACATGTCCACCTTCATGGAGGACGAGGTCTACGACTCGATCGACGACAACTACGGCTACCTGAGCTTCCACACGAGCTCGATCTTCAACAAGATGTCGACCGCGAACGGCGCCTACGAGTACGGCAGCTTCATCTGGCCGACCTTCTTGAAGGAGAACTGGGACCACTCGCTGGTCAAGAACATCGAGGCCTGCGCGGCGTCGGGGAATCTCTTCACCTGCTTCGACACGGTGCTGAACGGCCTCGGCTCCGACTACGCGAGCGCGCAGGCGGAGTTCAACGTCTGGAACTTCTACATGAGCGCGGCGCGAAACGACGGCGGCCACTACATCGAAGGGGGCAGCTATCCGGTGACCCCCGCGTTCGACAAGCAGTACACGACCTACCCGCAGCTCAATCAGCATCCGACCTCCTCGCCCGAGAAGCGGCCGGAGGCGTCGGCCTACAGCATCCAGCGCTTCAAGCCGGTCAACGGCAGCACCGACAACCAGCTCGACATCTCCTTCGATGGGCCCGACTGCACGCGTCAGGTCTGCCTGATCGCGAAGGAGGTCGGAAGCAACACCTTCCATGAGTACTACGTCGCGCTCGACGGCAGCGGAAACGGCAACGTCTCGGTCCCCGACTTCACCTTTGCTCAGACCGAGTTCGTTCACATGGTCGTGACCATGCCGCGCGTCTGCGGAAACGGACGTTTCGACTACGTCTTCTCGGCCGATACGGGCGCAGAGCCGGTGGGGGTCGAGTCGGGCGACCCGCTCTTCACGCGCACGGTGGTGCTCGAGCAGAACACGCCGAACCCCTTCGGTCCGACCACGCGCATCGGCTATCGGCTCATGTCCGACGGAGCGGTCGGCCTCTCGATCATCGACGCGGGTGGTCGCGTGGTCCGAAGCCTCATCTCGGCGACGCAGCCGGCGGGCCAGTACTCGGTCCGCTGGGATGGTCGCGACGACCGCGGCCGCGCGATGGCGCCTGGCGTCTACTTCTACCGCCTGAGCCTGAACGGCGACTCGGCGGTCAAGAAGATGCTCATGCTCGACTAGCCGGCACTCGGCGATCGACTGAATGGAAGGCTCGGGCCAATGCCCGGGCCTTCTTTGTTTGGGCGCGATCCACGTGGCGCGTTGGCCCGAATTTCGCGAATCGTTCGTTGATGACGCGCGCGCGACGGTTTCCCTCCCGGGGCCAGAGGGTCGTGGGCTGGCCGGGGCTCTGGTGCCCATTGTTCTATCTCGTGGGGTTCTTCCTTGCGCCGCTGGTGCCGCGGCCCTTCGTGCGTGAGGCCGCGATCGTCCTGGCCGGGGTGGCGATTCTCGTGGCCGTGGTCCGCGTCCGGGAACGCGAGCTCTTGACGATCGTGGCGCTGATCTCGATCGGCTTGTGCAGCGGCGGCGTCGCCGCGTCGAGTCGAGAGCCACCGCCGGTCGAGCTCGCGAATGGAACGATCCTCACCGGTGTCCTCTCGGTCGACGATCGTCGCGGCCCGCCGGACTCTCCGCGGGTCGACGGCAGGCTCTCCGCGATGGCGGAGGCGGACGGTTGGCGACGACTGGCCCAGCCCATCTCGATCCGCGCGCGTGCCGATCTGGAGCCGGGTTCGAGCTATCTGGTGAAGGGACGGCTGCGGCGTGAGCAGACACCGCTTCCGATCGATCGAGGGCCGCGGTATCGCCTC
Organism: uncultured bacterium; assembly: GCA_964652115.1. Classification (GTDB taxonomy): domain Bacteria; phylum Eisenbacteria; class RBG-16-71-46; order CAIMUX01; family CAIMUX01; genus JADJQY01. Next base: position 4,360 of record CAZZAH010000126.1, read on the forward strand.
TCGCTCTCGCGAGCCTTTGCGCTCGACACGTTGCGCGTGGAGCGACCGCGGCCCTGGATCG
>CAZZAH010000126.1:4520-9599 GCA_964652115.1 uncultured bacterium
CGCGGGTCGCGCGCTAGCGTTCCGATCTCGGTCGCGGCACTGCTCGGCTACACCGCGTTGGTCGGCGCGCCACCCGCGGCGCTTCGTGCCGCGTGGATGGCGGCCTTCGCCACGGTGGGCGCGAGCACGGGCCGCATGGCGCGCAGTTGGAATCTCCTCGGCCTCGCCGCGCTGCTCCTGGCCGCGCTCGAGCCGACGCTCCTGCTCGAGCCGCCGCTCATCCTGAGCCTCGCCGCGATGTGCGGGGTCTTCCTTGGGAGCGAGCTCTGGCTCGTGCTCGCGCCGGCGCCCGCGGGCGGGAGCGGGCTCTGGCGTCGCTCCCTCAACGCGCTCCACGCGATCGGCGCGCTCTTCGCCGTGTCGTGCGCCGCGGTGCTCCTGACCGCGCCGTGGTCGTACTACTTCTTCGGCTCCTTCTACTGGGGCGGCGTGCTCGCGAACCTGATCGCGGTGCCGGCGATGGGGATCGCGATGCCTTGCCTCTTCGTCGCGGCGCTGGCGGTGCTCGCGGGCGCGGGCGCGGCGCATCCGTGGGTCCTCGTCGGCCGTCACGCGGGGGAGGGAATGCTCGCGCTCATCCGCGCGTTGGCGGGACCCTCGAGCGGAACGTTGGTCGCGGGCTCGATCGGTTACCTCGAGGCGGTGGCGGGCTCGCTCATCGCAGCTCTCGCCATGCTCGCGCTCACCCGTGCGATTGCGCGACGTCGGTTGCGGCTTGGGCTCCTTTGGCTCGCGCTCCTCCTGTCGCCGTTGCCTCTGCCCAGCCTGCTGCGGCCGGAGGGGCCGGTGGCGCGCCTTCTCGCGGGCGAACGCGCGCTGGAGTCGGCCTTCACCTCGCCGCAATTGCGTGTCGATGTGCTGCCGGTCGGGCAAGGCGACGCGATCCTGATTCGACTGCCGGGCTCGAATTGGCTCTTCGATCTTGGGCCGGGAGAGCCGCCCGATCCGCTGGTGAGTCATCTGCTGGCGCGTGGCGTGACCCATCTCGACCGGGTCTTGCTGAGCCATGGGCACATCGACCACTGGGGCGGGCTTGGTGGGCTCCTGGGAAGCGCCGTGCGCGTCGATACCTTGACCCTGTCGGACGCCGGCTCGTATCCGGATTCCATCTGGCGTCTGCTCGATCAGGCGAAGTCGAGGCCGGTGGTGGAGCGTGGCGCGGCGGGTTGGTCTCGCCGCTTCTCGCGCGGGGTCGAGGCGACGCTGGTGCACCCGCTTCCCGGCGTCGCGCCGCTCAGCGAGAACAACGCATCGCTGGGACTCCTGCTCCAAGCGCGATCTCGCGATGGTTCGCGCCTCTTCCGCGCGCTCTTCCCCGGTGACCTCGAACGGGAAGGGGAGGAAGAGCTTCTCGCGGCGGGAACGCCCGCGCCGATCAGCCTGCTCCATGCAGGGCATCACGGGAGTCGCACCGCATCCTCGGCGGGGTGGATCGACGCGCTCCGGCCGAAGCTCGCCTACGCCTCGCTGGCCGAGGGAAACAAGTTCGGCTTCCCGCATCCGGAGATGCTTGCGCGCTATGAGGAGGCGGGCGTTCGGATCCTCCTGCTCGATCGCACCGGCGCGTTGGGGTTCGAGGTGAGCGGCGATCATGTGCGTGTCACGCGCGAGTGCAATCGACGTGCGCTGCGGTAGAGGCGGGCTCTTGACCCGGTGGACACCTTTGTGATCGGCGCACCCGGCTCCGACAGCTACGACCCGACCGGTTGCGCCGCACCGCCGTACCACATGAAGCTCGCGCTCAGCGCCATCGCCTCCGCCGGCTCGCCGAACCACGTGCCGGGCGGTTGCAACGGCACCACCTTCACACAGGGGGGCGGCGATCCGTCGATTCCCTGCCACTTCGATCAATCGACCTCGGGCTTCAGCGCGACGACCGTCAGCGCCGCGATCGTGGCGGCGCGGAACAGCGTGCTCGGCGCGGCTGCCCTCCTCGATCCGATCGCCGTGGCAGCCGATCCGCGAACGACCTTCCTCGCGACGCCGCTGCCCAATCCTGCGAGGGAGAAGACGCGGATTCACTTTGGGCTCCCGACATCGGCAAACTGGTCGTTGAACGTGCATGATGTCGCGGGCCGTTTGGTGCGGGCACTTGGAGCAGGCCGCGCCGACGCGGGCGAATACTCGCTCGAGTGGAATCTGAGCGACGATGTCGGGCGGCGGGTTCCCGACGGGATCTACTTCGTCCGACTGACTACGGGTGCGGCCACACGCAGCTCGCGAGCGATCGTTCAGCGGTAGCCGCGGACTATTGAACGGAGGAAAGAAGATGTCGAGCGGACGTCGATGGTACTGGCTCTCGCTGGCGATGGTGCAGGTCGGGTCGCTTGCGTTCGCCGCGGAGATCGCCACGGTGCAGCGGATGGAAAGTCCAAGCGGAGCCGTGATCGACGTGGTGCCGAAATCAGGGCCCGGAATCGAAGCGCCCGTCGCCTCGACGATGGAAGAAGGCGTGCAGCCGACCGCGGCCTTCGCCTGGACGCTGCAGTTGCAGAACGACGCGGTCTTTACCGATCTCTCGATGGCCGACGCCACGCACGGCTTCGCCTCGGCCGAGCTGGGCCGCGTCTATCGAACCGTCAACGGACAGACCTGGACTGCGGTGATGAACATCGGATTCCCCCGCTACTGGTATGGCGTGCATGCCTTCGATCCCTCCACCGCCTTCGTCAGCGGATTTCAGAACCAGTCGGGCGCGGGCATCGGGCGTTGGACGACCGACGGTGGGACGACGTGGACCGACGACCTCGTGATCGATCCGGCGAACTGGCTCACCATGGTGCAGTTCGCGGATCGGCAGCACGGCATCGCGACCGCCATCGGATCGGGCTGGACCTACTACACGACCAACGGCGGCGCGGCCGCCTCCGACTGGACGCGAGTGCTCGCCGATCCGACGCAAGGTTGGTTCGCCGGCAACTTCACTTTTCAGCCGACCAGCCTTCGCGCCTACGTCACCGGCATCAGCTTCTGCACCTCGAGCGACGCCGGAGCGAGCTACGCCCGACGGCCGAGCATCGACTCGGTCTTTGACGGCGGCACCAGCTTCCCGGATGCGCAACATGGGTGGACGGGAGGAGGGCAGATCTCCTCGCCGGTGCAAGGGTGGGTCCATCGCACCACCGACGCCGGCTTCAACTGGAGCGGGAGAATTCTGAACCCGCCGTATCCGATCCGCGCGCTCCTCTTCCTCGACGCCGCGACCGGGTTTGCGGTCGGCGGAAACTACTTCGGCGCAGCGGGCGGGATCTGGAGCACGACCGACGGCGGGACCTCGTGGAATCTGGACCTCGACACCGGCTGTGAGATGAAGGGCATCGACTGGGCGCGCGTCAATGCCGACTCGGTTGCGGTCTGGGCGGCGGGCTCGCGCTCCGGTGTCGGGCGGATCTACCGCACGAAGCTCGCGTTCCCGGCGAGCGCGACCGCGGTTGGCGATGCCCCGCACGCTTCGATCACCGCGCTCTACGCGGCTCCGAATCCCACGCGCGGGGAGTCGACGATCGCATTCGAATTGGCGCGGCCCGCGTCGCTGTCGATCGAGATCTTCGACGCGAGCGGGCGGCGTGTGCGGACGTTCGCGTTCGGATCGTTGTCGGCGGGGCGGCATCAGGCCGCGTGGGATGGACACGACGATCGCGGCGCGGCGCTTCCGGCGGGCGTCTACTACGCCGTCTCTCCGAGCTTCGCGGGGAAGGGAGCGTCGTTGGTTCTGGTTCGCTGATCCTCGTAGCGTCGCGTTCGTGCGGGATCACCGCACGAGCAGCACCGTGCGCGTCACCTGAGTCGTTCCGGGCGAGAGTCGGAGATAGTAGGCGCCCGCGGCGACCGGATGCGCGGCGGCGTCGCGGCCGTCCCACACGACACGCTGATCGCCGGCGCCGAGGTGACCTAGGGCGCGCGTGGCGACGCGACGTCCGTTCGTGTCGAAGACCTCGAGCGACACGTCCGACGGGCGCGGAAGGCGGAAGATCAGCGTCGCTCCGCGCCTCGACGGATTCTCGAGGACGCGCGCCGCGAACGCGTCCTCGCTCGCAGGTGCCGGCACCCCGGTCGGCAGGTCGAGGAAGCGCGCGACGAAGATGTCGCCGAGCCCGCCGCTCATCAGCGAGCTTCCCCCGAAGTTGATCTCGCCGCGGAATCGGCCGCAGAGGGCGAAGCCGCCGTTGCCGTCCGCCGTGGCGCCGAGCGCGAACTGCGCGTCGGCATCGCCGAACTGCTGGCCCGTGAGGAACGCTCCCGTCGCGTCGTAGCGCGCGAGGAAGAGATCGGTGCTCCCGACGCTCGTGAGGTCGCCACCACCGAAATTCGCGGTGCCGTTGAAGTCGCCGAACACGATCACCTCACCGGTTGAACCGATCGCGGTCGCGCGGCCCGCCTGGTCGGTGCCGTCGCCGTAGCTTCGGCTCCAGAGGTGGCTGCCGTTCGCGTCGAGCTCCGTGGCGAAGGCATCGGTCAAGCCTGCGCCGTTGAGCGGGCCACCTCCGAAGTCGAGGCTGCCGTCGAAGTAACCGGTCAAAGCGATCTGTCCCGCGCTGCCGGCGGCGATCGCCGTCCCGACCTGCGTGCCGCCTTCGCCGAAGCGCTTGCTCCAGACATGGGCGCCGTTCGGGTCGAGCTTCGCCAGAAAGACATCACTGCCGCCGATCGCGTTGAGCATGCCGCCGCCGAAATTGAGCACGCCGAAGAACTCGCCCGTGACGACGATGTTGCCCGATGGATCGACCGCGACCGCGCGCGCGCTCTGGAGCGCACCGTCACCGAAGCGGCGACTCCACACGTGACCGCCGGCGGGGCTCAGCTTCGCGACGAAGAGGTCGCTGCTGCCCGCACTGTTCAAGGGGCCGCCGCCGAAGTCGATCGCGCCGGTGAAGGTGCCGACGACCACGACGTCTCCCGCCGTGTTGACCGCGACCGAGTTGCCGAGCTGCGCGTTCGCGTCGCCGAAGCGTTTGCTCCAGAGGCAGGTCCCGTTTCCATCGAACTTCGCGACGAAGACGTCGGCCGGACCGCTCGCCATCAACGGGCCGGTGCCGAAGTCGACCGTTCCGGCGATGCGGCCGGTCACGATCAGATTGC
>CAZZAH010000126.1:9609-9862 GCA_964652115.1 uncultured bacterium
CCGCGCCGGCGCTGTTGAGCGATCCGCCACCGAAGTCGGCGCTGCCCGAGAGCGCGCCGGTGAGAGCGACCCTGCCGTCGTTTAAGACCGCCACGGAGTAGCCCGACTGCTCGGCCCCATCTCCGAAGCCCTTGCTCCACAGATGAGCGGGAGCGGAGTGCGCCGATGCGGCGGCCAGGACCGACAGGGAGACCGCGAAGGTCGAGAGCAGGGGACGGCGGATCCGCATTTTTCCTCCTCGGAAGCAGGTGTT
>CAZZAH010000126.1:9872-10185 GCA_964652115.1 uncultured bacterium
GCCACTTTATCACGGGCCGCGCGCGCCCGACCATCGCCGAGCCGACCCGAACCGAACCGAAACCGACATGTGTCGCGTCGCCTCGATGCCCGTAGAATCGTCCGATGCCAACTCCACCGGAGAAGACGGGGAAGTCTGTCGTGAGGCGCGATGCGCCCAGGTCGATCGAGGAGGAGGTTCGCGCGGCGCTGGCCTGGCTCGAACAGAAGAGCACCAAGCGCGATCGAGAGAACCTCAAGCGATTCGGCATCGACGCGAGGAACGCGCTCGGCGTTTCGATGGCGAACGTGCAGGCGTTGGCGAAGCGCCTCGG
>CAZZAH010000127.1:0-10090 GCA_964652115.1 uncultured bacterium
AAGCGTCGTTGTCGGCCAAGGCGGCCTTCGGGTCGAGCCCCTGCGCGGCAGCGCTGTCGTAGACACCAGCGGTGCCGACGATGATGTATGGCAGCGACACCAGGAGCATGATGCCCCAGAACCACCGCGTAACGGCGCGAGGCGGCATTGCCAGCCGTTCACCGCCTGGCAGTTCGTCGCCTTCGCCTACGACGAGCACTGGCATCACCGCGGGCAGCTGACCGTCTACCTGCGCCTCTGCGGCGTCACGCCGATCATGCTCTACGACTACGGGCAGCTCGAGGCGAAGGCCTGATCTCGCGTCAAGCCATCGCCGGGACGGGTGCCGGCATCGCGAGCGGCACCCGGATCGGGCGCGTGCGCGACATCGCACGGCGCGCTCCCTCAGTGATCGCCGCAGGTACCGTGGCAGCCGCCTCGCGCCAGGCCTCGACTCGCGGAGGCGTTCCGAGGTCGCTCCACCCGCAGGCCGGCACCGGCAGCACGCGAAGCGCGTCCGGCGCGCGCTGAAAGACCTCGCGCGAGAAGTCCCTCGACGGAACCCGCGCATAGAGCCGCTCGAGGCTGGTCGCCCCCCAACCGGCCCCTTCGACCCCATTGATGAAGTCGGCCAGGAGATCCCGCTGCGTCCGCTCGAAGAGATGCGCGAGCGTGATCGCCTTCGCCACGAACATGAAGCTGTTCCAGAGCGCGCCCTGGGCCCAGAGACCGCGCGCGATCTCGGCGCTCGGCTTCTCCACGAAGGCGCCGACCGGCCGCGTCATCCCCTGACCGCGCGCCGGCTGAATCCATCCGAGCTCCGGATCCGGCGAGTCGGGCGTCATGCCCAGCAGAACGACTGCCTCCGGCTCGGCCTCGACCGCGAGCTGCGCGCGCCGGATGCTCCGCGTCAGCACCTCCTCGTCGGCGACGTGATGGTCGGACGGCAGGACCACGATGGTCGCGTCAGGATCACGCCGGAGCACGTGCAGCAGCGGAAGAAGGATGCCCGCGGCGGTACCCCGGTTCTCCGGCTGAACGATCACGTTTTCGATCGGGAGCGTGCGGAGCTCGGTCTCCCAGAAGTGCCGGTGCTTGGCGCTCACGATCGGAACGATGTGGTCGCGCGCGGAGAGGCGCGACGCCCGCGCGAGGGTCCACTCGAGCATGGTCGTCTTCTGGTCGATGCGCCAAAACTGCTTCGGGACCGGGCGGCCATCGGCGCCCAGGGCAACCCCGCTGAGGCGGCTTCCCTCTCCGGCCGCGAGCACGATCGTCCAGACATTCGCTGAGCTCATCCTTCACCTCCTCCTTCGCTCGTTGTGCCACGGGGGCGCGGGGCCCCTTCTCTCGTCGGGGGCAATGGCGAGGAGGCGAGGACTGTTCCCGTGAAATCTCGAATGCGGCGAGCAGCGCCATTTTCAAACCGCGCGCCAATGGGTAGAGTGCGGCGGTCGCTTTCCACCTTCGAAGGCAGGGCATGGCCGAAGTCGAAACCAGATCGGTCGAGTCGTTCGAGTCGCTGCTCGAAGCGATCCTGCCGCTCGCGTATGGCGTGGCCGCGCGGCTCACGCGCAATCGCACCGACGCCGAGGACATCGTGCAGGAGGCCGCGCTTCAGGCCTTCCGCGGCTTTCACGGCTTCGAGCAGGGAACGAATTTCAAGGCGTGGTTCCTTCGCGTGCTCAAGAACTGCTTCCTCATGCGCTATCGAAAGCGGAAGCGCGAAGGCGAGAGCCTCGAGATCGAAGAGGCGCCGCCGCTCTATCTCCTGCGTCAATCGGCGGGCGCGGGATTGAACCTCGTGCCTCAGGATCCCGCCGAAAGTGTGATCGGCAAGATGAGCACCGAGCAGATCGAGCGCGCGATCCTCGCTTTGCCGGTCGAGTTTCGACTCGTGACCTCGCTCTACTTCCTCGAAGAGATGACCTATGAGGAGATCGCGGAGATCGCCGAGTGCCCGCTCGGAACGGTGCGCTCGCGGCTCCATCGCGGGCGGCGCATGCTGCAGAAGGTGCTGTGGCACATCGCTGCCGACGCGGGTATCGTGAGCGCATTGCAGCGAGGAGCGGCCGAGTGAAGCGGCAGCCACGCAAACTCGGCACGAGGACGATCGCATGACGCGCATCGATCGCTACACCTGCGAAGACCTCTTCCGCCTGCTCGACGATTATCTCGACGATCGACTGAGCGAGGAGCAGGTGCAGCTCGTGCTCGCGCATCTCGGCATCTGCGCGGTGTGCGCGACCGAATACAAGTTCGAAGCCTCGGTGCTCGAGCAGGTGCGCGCGAAGGTCTCACGCACGACGCCGCCCGAAGGATTGATGAAGAGCATCTCCGCACGCCTCCGCGCGGAGCAGGGATCGGGCTCCGACCCGAAGGACTCCGGCTCAGAGGGCACAGGCTCGACGCAGCACTGATCCTTCCGCCTTGTCGCCACACGGCGATTCCCCTCACAATTCTCCGGCAAGCCCGCGCGCACATATCCCCGGAGGCATCATGCGTATCGCCATCGCCTGCGTTCTGCTTGCTCTCGCCGCGTCTCTCTCCTCTGACCTCGCGTTTGCCATCGACTCGTGGACCCGCACCAACGGACCTGGCGCGACCGGAGTGACCTCACTTCTTCTGGACGGCGGGCAGCTGTTCGCGGGATCGGCCGCGCTCGGCGTCTTTCGATCGACCGACGCGGGACACCACTGGAGCGCCGCCAACGTCGGCATCGAGAACGAGCGGATTCTCTCGCTCGGCAAGGCGCCCGTGGGACTGCTGGCGGGAGGTGAATTCCAGAACGCCACGCCGGGCGGCATCTATCGCTCGACCAACGGCGGAAACTCGTGGAGCCCGCTCGCGCTGCAAGGCCAGTCCGTCTTCGCCTTCGCGAGCGAAGGGAGCTTCGTCTACGCGGGCGTGAATTCCGGAGCCGCACGCTCGACCGACGGCGGCGCGACCTGGGCGCCGGCGGGCGATGGGCTTCTCGGCAGCACCGCCAACGGGCTCGCATCGGTCAACGGGGTCGCCTTCGCCGCGACCAGCCAGGGACTCTATCGCTCCGACGATCATGCGGCCTCGTGGTCCGCGGTCGGGGGCTTCGAGTTCTTCAACTTCTTCTCGATGGGCCACGACGGGCAGAGGCTCTTCGCCGGCGGATTCAATGGCGTCGCGCGCTCGACCGACGGCGGCGAGAGCTGGGAGTTCGTCGAGCTGCCGGTGAGCGGGTTATCGGGCATCAGCGCGATCGGGTTCGACGGCGCGACGGTCTATGCGGGCGCGCGCGGATTCGACAGCAACGGCGTCTATCGCTCGACCGATGACGGCGCGACCTGGGCTCTGACCACGAACGAGATCTCGCTCGTCGCGATCAGCGCGCTTCAGATGACGACCGACGGCTTGATCGCGGGGACCGAGGAGCGAAGCGTCATCGCCTCGACCGACGGCGGGCTGCATTGGTCGGCGCGCATCACCGGGCTTCCGGCGGGCGGCGGAATACGCATGCTCTTCGCGAATGGGAACGACCTCTACGCCGGAACGGCCGGCAACGGCGTCTGGCGCACGAACGATCACGGCGACAGCTGGACGGCGATCAACACGAGCGACAACGGACAGCTCGCGAGCGAGCTCGTCTTCGGCCTCGCGGCTCACGGTACGAACCTCTTCGCCGGCACCGCGCGAAACGGCGTCTATCGCTCGACCGACGGCGCGGCGACCTGGAAGCGCGCAAACACCGGCTTTCCTCTCGGCACCTTCTCGGTCTACGCCCTGTCGGCGATCGGCCCGAACGTCATCGCGGGGACGAGCGGCGGCATCTTCCTCTCGACCAACGACGGCACGAGCTGGACGCGCAAGACGAACACCCAATTCCAGACGCGGAGGACCGCGAGCGCCGACGGCTTCGCCTACGCGCTGGTCAACACCGGCTTCGGCACCAGCACCGGGATCTATCGTTCGACCGACAACGGCAACATCTGGAACCTGGTCTTCCCGAGCGGCGGGCTTGATCTGGAATCGCTGACCGCGGACGGCGCATTCGTCTATGTCGGCGACCTGTTGGCGGGGATGCTGCGTTCGACCGATCACGGGGTGGGCTGGAACAGCATCGATCCGGCGCCGAGCACGGGCGTCTTCTCCATCGCCGCGCAAGGGACGAGCGTTTTCGCGGGCTGCGAGCCGGACTCGCCCCGCCTCTTCCGCTCGACCAATCGCGGAAGCAACTGGACGACGTGGAACGAAGGCCTCGCGGCGAGCGCGTCGGTCGAAGCGCTGGCGCTCGACAACCTCTTCCTCTTCGCCGGCACCGATCGGCAGGGCGTCTGGCGACGTGTGCTGCCGGGCGTGACCGCGGTCGACGACGTGCAGGCGCTCTCGATCGTCGCGTCACCCAATCCGGCGCGCGATCTGGTGTCGGTGCGATTCAGCGCGCTGAAGAGCGGACCGGCGACGCTCAGCCTCTTCAACGCGGCGGGCGCGCGCGTCGATGCGTGGCGCACGAACGAAGCGACGCTGCAGCTCTCGCTCGCGCGCTATCCCCTCGGACTCTACTTCCTCGAGGTCGAGTCGGGCGGCGAACGGAGCGCGATCAAGCTCACGCACATCCGGTAGCGCCTCGCACAACCGTGCGAGTTCCGCCTCGCGCGGCCGCGCGCCATCCTTCCTTCGAACGCGAGGGGTCGCGAAGCAACGAAGGAGGAATGATGGCGCTCGACATGGAGAAGCTGGATCAGTTCATGGGCCGCGCGGTCGGAGACATGGGAGGCGCGCTGCAAGCGGCGCTCGGCGTCCTGGGCGATCGGCTCGGGTTATACAAGGCGATGGCCGCGAACGGGCCGATGACGCCGGCCGAGCTAGCGGCCAAGACGAGCTGCGGCGAGCGCTACGTGCGCGAGTGGCTCTGCGCGCAGGCGGCGGGCGGCTACTGCGAGTTCGATCCCGCCTCGAATCGCTTTCACCTGAACGAGGAGCAGGCGTTCGCGCTCGCGACCGAGAACAGCCCGGCGTTTCTTCCCGGCGCGTTTCAGGTGCTGACCGCGGCGATCAAGGACGAGCCCAAGGTCCGCGAGGCCTTCGCGAACGGCCACGGCGTCGGCTGGCATGAGCATCATCCCGATCTCTACGAGGGGACGGAGCGCTTCTTCCGGCCGAGCTACCTCGCGCATCTGACGAGCGAGTGGATTCCGTCGCTCGACGGCGTGGAGGAGAAGCTCAAGTCGGGGATCCGTGTGGCGGACGTCGGCTGCGGACATGGCGCGTCGGCGATCATGATGGCGCAGGCTTACCCTAAGTCGACCTTCGTCGGCTTCGACTACCACGCGCCTTCGATCGAGTGGGCGCGGAAGGCGGCGAAGGAGGCGGGCGTTTCCGATCGCGTGAGCTTCGAGGTGGCGCAGGCGAAGAACTTCCCCGGCTCCGACTATCAGCTCGTGGCGTTCTTCGATTGCCTGCACGACATGGGCGATCCGATCGGCGCGGCCGCGCACGTGAAGGCGGCGCTCGCGCCCGGAGGAACGTGGATGCTGGTCGAGCCCTTCGCCAACGACACGATCGAGGCGAACCTCAATCCGGTCGGGCGCATCTACTACGGCGCCTCGACCCTGATCTGCACGCCCGCGTCGCTCGCGCAAGAAGTGGGGATGGCGCTTGGCGCACAGGCCGGCGAGGCGAAGCTGCGGCAGGTGCTCCGCGACGGCGGCTTCACGCATGTTCGTCGCGCGGCCGAGACGCCGTTCAACCTCGTGCTTGAAGTGCGCTAGCGCCGGCTGACGTGTCCTAGTGAACTCGCGCCGGCGCGAAGCCGGCGATCTCTTCGGGAGCCAGGCCCGCCTCGATCAGGAACTGCCGCGGCAGGCGATGCACGTTGGCGCGGAGCGTGTCCTGATCGAGGTAGCACGGCCCCGCCATCGACACCGACTCGAGGCCGCGCGCGTCGGCGAGGTCGAGGCAGGAGACAAGCGCCGTCTGGCAGAGGATCGCGCGCTCGAGCGACGCGCCGCCGAGCTGCGCGCCGTTCAGATTCGTGCGCGTCAGCTCCGCGTCGCTCAGGTCGGCCCCGCGAAGATTCGTCGCGGTCAGGTTGGCGTCCGCGAGGGTGGCGCCCGCCATGCGCGCGCCCACCATGTTCGCTTGGCGAAGGTCGGCGCGAGAGAGGTCGGCGCCGTCGAGCTTGGCCCCCGCGAGCAAGGTCTCCGCCAGGTCGACTCGCTCGAGCGTCGCTCCCTCGAGCTTCGCCTGCGTGAGGTTCGCCCAGAGAAGGCTCCCGCGCGTGAGATCGGCGCCGGTCAGATCGACTCCCGCCATCTGCGCCGCCAGCATCTTCACATCGACCAAGAGCGCGCCGCGAAAGCTCGCCCCCGTTCCCACCATCGAGCAGGCGGTCACCCCAGTGAGGTTCGCTTGGTCGAGCTTCGCGCCGGTCAGATCGGCGTTCGAGAGGTCGGCGTTCGAGAGGTTCGCGCCGGACAGGTCCTGCCCCTTGAGGTCGGCATAGAGAAGGAAGGCTCCTCGAAGATCGGCCCCGACCAGGCTCTGCGCCTCGACTCGATGCAGGACCTCGCCGTTCACCCGGTGACGGATCTCGATCATGGCGCCTCCTCCCTTTGCGAGCGTGGGAACTCTTCGGAAAGCGGCGGCATTGTAGCCGCCAGGAGCCAATGAAATGAAGCCCACCGATACATTCGACTGCGACCAGGTCTTCGCGCGCCTGGATGACTACCTCGACCGGGAGCTCTCGCCTGAGGAGATGCGGATGGCCGAGGAGCACATCCGGATCTGCGAGGAGTGCGCCCTGGACGAACGCTTCGAGCGGGCGACGCTGGATTCGTTGAAGCGGAAGCTCCCCCGTCTGAGCTTTCCCACCGATCTCAGAGCGCGGATCCTCGAGCGCCTCGCGAATGAGCCGATGAGCTAGCGAAGCGCCGCGCGCCTCTAGTTGTCGAGCGCGCCCTGGTCGATCCAATCCCGAATCATCGTCTGCTGCGCGGTCGAGAGGAAGCCGCCTGACTGCGGCATGCGGGGCACTCCGGGGGCCGAGCCGGGCCGCACCGCGAGATAGAAGTAGCTCCGCGACGCTTGCGGCGGCGTTCCGCCGATGAAGGAGCCGATGCCGCTTCGCGCGTTCCGCACCTCGGTGTAGCTTCCCCCGCCGAGGTTCAAACCCCCTTCGTGCGAGCCGCCGCCATGACAGGCGGAGATGGCACACCTCGACTGAACGAGCGGCCCGACCTGCTGCGCGAAGCTGACCAAGCTCGCGGCACCGGGGATGGTTGCGGTGCCGACCGGGCGTCCGAGCGTCGCGCCGATCACATTCTGCAGCGTGACCTGGATCGTCTCCGCCTGCTCGACAACCGCGTCGCTCGCGACTGTGACGGGAATCGAGGTCGAGCTCTCCCCGGGCGCGAGCACGGCCGAGCCGTCGCTCGAGGTGAAGTCGCTCGAGGCCGTGGCGGTGCCGCCGCCGAAGTGCCAGCTGAAGGTGACCGAGTCGGCCGCCGCTGGCGAGAGGGTCACGGTGAAGGCGCCGCTCTCCCCCTCCGCGATGGTGATGTCATTGATCGAAAGGGTCGGTGTGACCACGAGCTTGGGACGCGTGACCGTGCCCGAGTCGGAGCAGCCGATCAGCGCGAAGGCGAGGGCGAGCGATAGTTTCTTCATGAGCGAGAGGTCGGCTCCGTTCGCGAAAAGATACCTGCGGCGACGTCCATGCCGCGTCTGGCGGAGACCACGCGCGAAGGATAGCCGAAGACCGAACCCAGGTCGCGGGCTCGGTCCTCTCGTTGCGGCGCGGCAAGCGGGCGGCTTCGGCGTCAAGCCGCATCAGGGTCGCAGCGCATCTCCCAGCATCGGGCTTGCGGTCGCGAAGGCGGCGCCGGGCACGCCGACCCGCACGCGATAGAGGCCGGACCTCGCGGTGAGGTAGAGCGAGCGTCCGTCGACATCACCCCAAGCGAAGTTGGCCGGCAGCTCAGGCGCGCTCAGGCGACCGAGCAGCTTTCCCTTTGCCGAGATGATCCAGAGCCCACCCGGTCCGCTCGCGTAGACGTTCCCCTCGCGATCGACCTTGAGGCCGTCGAGCGCTTCCTCGCCCGGCGCGTTCGTGAGGTCGAAGAAGAGCTCGCGCTTGCCGAGTGAACCGTCCGACTTGACCGGATAGCGCACGATCCACTTCTTCGTGATGTCCCAGTTGCCGACGTAGAGGTGCTTCTCGTCGGGCGAGAAGGCGAGGCCGTTCGGCCCATCGAGCGAGCGATCGAGCAGCGTCAGCTCGCCGTCCTTCCAGCAATAGATGCCCGACCACGGCGTCTCGCGCGCCGGATCCTGTGCAAACCCGGGGAGCCCGAAGTAGGGATCGGTGAAGTAGAGCGTGCCGTCAGAGCGATAGACGAGGTCGTTTGGACTGTTGAGCCGCGCGCCCTGGTAGCGATCGGCGAGCACCACCTCGCGGCCATCGGCTTCGATGCGCACGATGCGTCGATTGCCGTGCTGACAAAGCGTGAGGCGTCCTTCGCGATCGAGCGCCAGGCCATTCGAGCCGGGCTGCCGGTAGCGGTTGATGTCGTCGCCCGCGTAGCCGCTTTTCTCGCGGAACGTGCTCACCCCTTCGCCTTCGCGCCAGCGGTAGATGACGTTGGTGTTCGGATCGCTGAAGAGGAGCGCGCCTTCGGGCAACCAGAGGGGCCCCTCGCCGAAGGAGAATCCATCGGCCAGCTTCTCCACCTGCGTTCCAGGCGCGAGCAGATGATCGAGCGATGCGTCGCGGCGATCGATCACGCCGCCGCTCGAGCCCACCGCCAGGCGCGGCGCGCTGCTCGCGTAAACCTCGAGCGCGGCGCTCCGCATCCAGATGTAGTTCTCCGGCGTGTCGGAGATCGGCCCGTTGGCGGCGAAGATCGCGATCTGGAACGACTGTCCCGAGTGCGCGTCACGCGTGAGCACGACACGATTCGGCGCGTTCCACCCGGCGATCATCGAGCCGCCGCTCTGGCCGAGGGTTCGCGGCAGCTGCCCGTCGACCCAGACCTCCGCATAGTCGTCGACCGTGGTGCTGAAGACGATCGTGCTCCCCTCGATCGCGCGGCCGTCGATGCGTTCCGGCAAGCGAAGGTGAACGCGATACCACGCGAAGCAGAGCTTGCCGGTCGAGCGACGCGCTTCGAGCGTCGTCGGGTCGAGCACTTCCCATCCGGCATCGTCGAAGTCTGCGCCGCCGGCATGCGGCTCGTAGTCGTAGGTCTGGTTCGCCGGGCCGGTCGGCTTTCGATCCGCGCCGACCGCGTGAAAGGGGACCTGCCGAATCGTCGTGTCGTGAAAGCGCCAGTCACCCTCGACCGACGCGATGCCTTCCCGCGTGCGGAGGTCGATTCGCGCCGTCGGCGTTCCGACCGGCACATCGATCTCCATCGCCGCATCGCCCGCGGAGGCCGCGCCCACGCCCAGGAGCGCCGAAAGCAGAACCCATGCATGCTTGGTCATCGTTCGCTCCTTTCAGCGCACCTTGATGGTGTAGTAGAGGACCGGGCCTTGGACTTCCTTGAACCAGTGCGGCGTGTTGCTCGGGATGATGATCACGTCGCCGGGGGCCAAGGTTCGCGACTCGCCTCCTTCGATCGAGGAGCCGCGAATCTCGTCCTCCGCCGTGTTCTTTCCCTCGATCACCGTGCCGCCGGTGACGAAGAGGGCGCTTCCTTCGAGCACGTAGATGATGTCGGTGTCGCGCGTGTGCACCTCGGCCATGCCTGCCGCGGTGCGGCGGCTGGTGTGCACCATGTAGTTCGTGTCGCCAGGGTTGTACAGCACCGCGCCGTGCTCGAAGGAGGCGCGGACGGTGGGCGCGCGGAAGTAAGAGACGGTGGAGCTCTCGGTGCGCGCGCTGGTCGAGAGAGCGCAGAGCGCGCCCAAGGCGACGCCGAGTTGAATGAGCCTTCGCATCGTGCCCCCTCCTACTTCTCGGCCTTGAGGTTCAAGCTTCCGGCGGCGGCCTCGGCGATCTGCGTGTCGACCGCCGCGCTGGTCGCGCCCGAAACGCCGACCGCGCCGACGATGTCACCTCCGACCGTGATCGGAACGCCGCCGGTCAGCGGCGTGAAGTCGGTCAACGCGGTCATCGCGTAGCGCCCCTTCCCGA
>CAZZAH010000128.1:0-8324 GCA_964652115.1 uncultured bacterium
CGGTCGCGCTGCCGGTGCCGACGAAGGCGGGCACCTTGTCGGTGTCGCCGACCAAGAGGATGTAGGTCGGCGGGATCGGCCAGGTCTGGTACGCGTTCTTGATGTAGTTCTGAATGGCGGTGGTGGTCGTTCCGATCACGGAGGTGCGCGCGACCGTCACCGCGAAGCCTTTCGCTTCCTTCCACGCGGCGAGCGCCGCGATGTTGGCCTCGTAGGCGTCCGCCGTCACGATCAGATAGCCGATCGGAAGGTCGGGCACGCCGCGTTCGACACCGAGCGCTGCCTGGTACGACTCTTCATTGACGAACCAGTCGGTCGCCATGCGATCGAAGACGGGCGAACGGCCGCGCAAGAAGGCCTCGCGCGAGTCATCGAAGCTCGCGCCGGTCAAGGCGACACGCACGGTGAGGCGCTCCGCCGTGACGAGCGACGCGTCGCTTGCGTTCCAGCGATAGGGGCGCACGGTCAAGAGGACGCCGCGCGCCGCGCGCATCTGATAGCCCTCGCCGATGCTCGCCGCTTCGCTCAGCGGCGCTGCGTAGGCCGCGTCATCGAAGATGAAGGCGGGCGCCGGCAATCCTTCGCGCTTGCTCGCCGAGGGTTGGAAGGGGAAGGGCCGCGCGGGCAGACCGCGATCCCTCGGCGAGAGGGGGGTCCAAGTCGCCTCGACCGAAGCGACGCGAGCGGTCGCGCCCTCCGGCAAGCGAAGCGGGATGTTCAACACCGGCAGATCGGGGCTGCCCAGGACCGCGTCCGCGCCCCACGGCAGCGAGGCATCCTTCGGCTCGAGCGCGAACCACGACTCTCCGCCGCCGTCGCGCGAGACCAACGCGGCATCGATGCCGGACACCTCGAGCACGATCTCGCTCTGGTCTTCCGAGAGAACGCGGACCGCCGCTTGGCTCGTGGTCGCGCACAGAAGCAGGCAAAGCCCGAGAAGCATCAGCGCGGAGGCCGTCATCGACGACCTGCGAAAAAAGACGCGCATTTCCCCTACCCTCCATTGTTTGCCCGGGACTTTGCCGTCCGGGCCCGGGCCGGGGATGTTCGAAGATCGCGGCACTCAACGGGCGCGCCGCGCAACCGATGATCAGTGCGTGAGGACGATCCGCTCCGCGCGGTTGTGCTCACCGTCGCTCGCGCGCAACCAGTAGATTCCAGAGCTGCACGGCGCGCCCTGACCGTCACAACCGTCCCAGAGAACGGAAGCGCGGCCGGCGACCTCGCCGGCAAAGAGGCTTCGGACCTTGCGTCCGCTCGCGTCGAACACGGAGAGGCTCACCGCGCGCGTCACATCGGTGCGGATCTCGAGCGTGACCTCGCTGCTCGACGGATTGGGCGTGATCTTCTCGATCGTGAGCTCGTCGACGGTCTCGATCGGGGGCTCGTCCATGCCGACCGAGGTCGACTGGAGCTGAACGTCGAGCCAGGTGGAAGCGAGGCCGACGACCGAAACGCCGTTCACGGTCTTGGGCTGGTAGCCGAGAGCGGTGAAGGTGATGGTGTAGCTGCCCGGAAGCAGCATGCGGTGAAAGTCGCCGACATCGGGGTCGGTGCGAATCACCTTGCCGACCTCGCGCACGTCGACCTGCGCGGAGATCGGTGCACCGGTCGCCAGGTCGGTCACGCGACCGTGAACCCCGCGCGCCGTCGCTTGCATGTAGTTCAGCATCGACTCGCGATTCTGCGCCCAGTAGGTGTCCATCTGCGCCATGGTGGGCCACTTCGTGTACGAGATCTCGATCGTGATGTCCATCTCGTTTCGCCACTGGTAGCACCAGTCCTGCATCCCGCCATGAATGATGTACCACTCGGAGCCGAGGGTGATGCCGTGCTCGAACTCGGTGCTGTTCCACATCGGCGCATTGCGGGAGGCATAGCCCTCGGAGATCGCCCAGAGGAGATCGTGATCCGGCGTCTCCGCGAGCCTGCAATCCCATGGAATGTTCATGACGAGCGAGCCGCCGTGATAGTTGGCGGACAGAATGAAGTTGTGCGCGTAGCCGAAGTACATGAAGCACTGCACCTCGGGCTCGCGTCCGGTCGGGTCGTCGTGCGGATCGGTCACCGGATCAGGGAAGGTGCGATTGAGGTCGTAGCCGTGCGCGTTGTAGCGCGTCCCGTTCACGTACCCGTCGGGGTTGTGCATCGGACAGAACCAGAGCTCATTGTCATCGACCAGCGCGGTGCAAACCGGATCGACGCCGTAGTTGTCGACGAGGTAGTGGATCATCCGCCGCGAGAGCTCCATGCCCGTGACCTCATCACCATGGATGCTCGAGGTGAACTTGAACTCGGGCTCCGCCTCCTGCGCGTCGGGGTTGTCGCTCAAGCGCAGCATCCAGATGGCGCGCCCTTGCACGCTGGTGCCGATCTGAACGAGGCGCGCGATGTTCGGATGCGCGGCGGCCACCGCTTGCAGCTCGGCCTCGAACTCCGGATAGGTCGGCCAGACGGCGAGGGTCGGCTCGATCGCTTGCCCGGCGCGCGCGGCCCACTCCGATTGCACGCGAAGGAACATCTCCTTCGCCTCGTTTCGAATCGGTGTAACCGCAAGGCCGAGCGCCTCGAGTCGCGCGCGTTCGCCATCGTCGACATACGCGGTGACGATGCCGGATTGATAGGGGCCACCCGGAAGCGCGACGCGATCGACGTCGATGCCGGTGCCGACGACCGTGCGTGCCGCTTCCGCGCCGGGCACCGTGATCTCGACCGGATAGCGATCGGAGAAGGCGCAGGTCGGATCGATCTCGAATGCGGCGGCAGAGGTGGAGAGTGCCGCGGAGCCGAGCGATGCGGCGATCAGTAGCAAAGCGAAAGGCGAGTAGAAGCGAGACGACGATGTCGGCATAGGATCTCCCAGGGGAGAATTGTCCGTTGCCGGGGACGGCTCCGCCGCGAACGCGGCCTTCCTAGAGCCATGAAAGAGCCTACGCCTTCCGACCGCGCGTGCCCTAGCCGCGCTTTCTTATGCTCGGGGCAAGCGAAACTGCGGCGAGCGCGCCCGCGCGAATTTCGGATCGAGCGGTCGTATCACGCGCGCACGCCGCGCGACCACTGCGCGAGTGCGGCGTGCGACGAGCATGGATCGCGCGCCTACTGCCGAGTTTGGAAGATGCCGGCGCGTCTGCGTCGGCGAGATCCGCGCCTCAATCGTCCGAGTCTCCGGCAGCTTCTCCCACGGCCTGTTCCCTCGAAACAACTTGGCCAGCCACGACTCTGAGCACGAGGGAACGCGAACGACTCAAGGAGGAAGCCTGAATGACTGTTGGATCTCTGCTTCGCATGTCTTCGACCGCAAGTCTCGCGGCCGTCCTTGCCCTTTCCTCGATTCTCACCGGTTCGGCGCACGCGACGCCGCCGCTCTTGTCGGAGGAGCGCTATCTAGCTGGTGATCTCGTCAAGGCGACCGCGACCGACGTGCAAGAGTACTCACGCATCGCGGCGGGCGGCCCCGGCTACCTCGTGGTCTGGGAAGAGCACCGCCCGATCATCTCCGGCGTGGTCAACTCCGCGGGCAGCGTGCTCACGGGTAACGCCATCGATATCTACGCCGCGCGGCTCGATGCCGACGGCAATCCTCTCGATGCGGGTCCGATCATCATCTCGCAGGACGGGCAGAATCAGGCGAAGCCGCAGGTCGCGTGGAACGCCGCGGCCAATGCGTGGCTCGTGATCTGGAGGAGCGAGCGGCCCGACTGGTACTTCTTCGAGGACATCGTCGGCGTGCGCGTCTCCGCCAACGGTCAGGTGCTCGATGGCGCGCCGATCCAACTGCGGCCCGAGACCAACAATCCATCGAACGACTACGCGGAGTATCCGACCCTCGCGAGCGACGGCACGAACTGGCTTGTCGTCTGGACCGACATTACGTGGGGCGGCGACATTCCCCGGCCGAACCTGGCGGGCAAGCGCGTCAACGCAAGCGGTGTCGTGCTCGACGCGGCGCCGGTCGTGCTCTATCAGCATCCCGATCCGGTCTTCGGACCGATCGTGCCGCACCTCGCCTGGGCGAACAACGAGTACCTGCTCGTGTGGGAGCGCGCGGGGATCTACACGATCTATGGGAAGCGCATCGGGTCCGATCTTCACGGAATCGATGCTGCGCCCTTCGTGATCACGAGCTCGGGCTATGGTCCGCGCGTCGCCACCAACGGCACCGACTTCCTGATCGTCACGCGCTACAACCGCGCGCATCGCGTGACCCACGCGGGCGTGTCGCTCGATCCGAGCGGCATCACGATCCCGACCCCGGCGCCGAACGACTTCCGCGGACCCGACGTCGCTTGGAACGGGACGCACTACGTCACCGTCAACTCGGGCTTTTCGGCCGGGCAGACCTCGATCTGGATGGCGCGCATCTCGACCGCGGGGACGGTGGTCGGAAGCGGCGTGGTCCACGCGACCGGCGACGATCAGTACAACCCCACCGTAGCCTCGAACGGCGGCGGCAACGCGTTCGTCACCTGGGGCGAGCGGGACAACGCGCTTCAGTACTTCGAGGACGTGCGCGGATCGAAGACCGATGCGAACGGTGTGGGCGGCTCGATCGTCGACGTGAGCGCGGGACTCCATCGGCAGACCTATCTGCGCATCGCGGAGAACGGGAGCGAGCGCTTGCTCGTCTACCTGAGTGAAGGCGGCGGCGTGAAGCGCATCGTGGCGCAACGCACCACCCCCGAAGGTCAAACGATCGACGCCGAGCCGATCGAGGTCGCGTCGGTCGGTGACGCATCGCGCATCTATCCTTCGGTTGCCTGGAACGGCACCTACTACCTCATCGTGTGGGCGCAGGGCGGATCGATCTACGGACGGCGGCTGAACGCGAGCGCGGTTCCGGTCGATGCTGCGCCGGTGCTCCTCCTGAGCGACACCGCGAGCGCACCCGCGGTCGCGGCGCTCGGCGGCAACTTCTACCTCGCCTACGTGCACACCTTCAGCGGCGATCTGAATCACCTTCGCGGTGTCCAGATCAACGCGTCGACCATGAGCACGATCGGGAGCGGGACACAGATCGGCCCCGGCTACGTGAGCTCGTTCCCCGAGGCGGGAGCGATCGGCGGGCGTGTCTTCATCGTCTATGAGGACCAAGGCAATCACGACGTCGCCACCTCGGTCATCACCGGCATCTTCGTCGACGCGAGCGGAGTGGCGCAGCCGTCGTTCAGCGTCAGCGCCGAGCTGAACGAGGACATGCCCGCGCTCTCGATCGCGGGCGACCGCGCGCTCGTCACCTGGTCGGAGCGCGAGAGCCACGATCCTTCGGCGATCGTGGGGCGATTGATCAATGCCGACGGCAGCTTTCACACGCCGGTCTTCCTGATCGCGGAGGCGCCGGGCGAGCAGCTCTTCTCCGCTTGTGGTTGGGACGGCACGCAGTTCGTGACCGCATGGACCGACTATCGGGACGTCAGCGGCGTCGAGCAGCTGCGCGGAAACATCTGGGCGGCTCGCGTCGACGCGGATGGATCGGTGCTCGATCCGGGCGGCTTCCAGGTCACCGACGATCCACTACCGGAGGATCTGCCGCGCGTGACCGGCGCGAACGGCAAGGCGATGATCGCGTACTCGCGGCTGCGCGGTCCGGAGGGTCCTGAAGTACAGCGCATCAGCTATCGCGTGCTCGGCATCGATGCTGCAGGTGTCGGCGACGACGCGAACGCGAGCGCATGGCAGGTTGGACCGACCCCGTTCGGCTCGCGGCTCGACATCCGCTTCACCGGCGATGCGCGGACGCTCGGCTCCGCGGCGATGCTCGAGATCTTCTCCGCCAACGGACGTCGCGTCGCGCATCAGCCGATGAACGCGGCGGGAACGACCTGGGATGGCCGCGCCGACTCCGGTGAGCCGACCGGAAGCGGCGTCTACTTCGTGCGCGTGTCGGATCGGGGCCGCCAGCTCCTCGAACGACGCGTCGTGCGCTTGGCTCGATAACTCCAGACTCTCGTAGCTGGGCCAAGCGATGAAGCCCGCGCGAAGTGAACGCTTCGCGCGGGCTTCTTTCGGCTCTCGGATCGGTTCAATGCTCGCTGAAGGGGACGAAGCCGCTGGTGCCGCGCGGAGCCTGCCCTTTGAGCGCCTCGACCTTGTAGAGATACGACGCGTCCTGCGCGTAGCCCACGATCTGATCGAGCGGGACCTCGTACTGCGTGTCGCCGAGCATGCCGGAACGATGGAGCGTGTCGAGCTTCGCGCTGAGGAAGATCACCCGATAGTGGTCGGCGCCCTCGAACGGCTCCCATCGAAACGCGAGGCGATCGCCGCGGCGCTCGGCCAGCGTGCCGTCCATGTGCTCCAGGTGTGGGCCACGCGGCGGCGGCACCACCGTGATCGACTTCCCCGTGTTCTTCATCCCCGGCTTTCGCTGCGCCGAAAGCTCTCGCGAGTGGAGGTTCTGCACCAGGAGCATCAGCACGAGGGCCAGGGCGACGGCGCCGATCCCGGCCGCGAGCAGGCGCGATCCCGAGAGGCGAAGGAGCGGCATGCGATCGCGTAACGACGGCACGCCCGCGACCACCTTCTCGCTCGCGTCGTTGAAGTAGCCTTCGAGGAAGCGCTCGAGCTCCTGCACCGCGCGCGGCCAGCTCGATCGCTCGACCAAGAGCGCGTCCTCCGGATCCGCGAGGAAAGAGCGATAGTCCTCGAGCAGATGCCGGCAGGCGCCGCACTGCTCGATGTGCTCGCGATACTCCTTCGAGCCGATCGGCCGCTCCGCGAGGCTCGTGACGCGCCACGCTTCCGGACAACCCGACGAGGAATCTTGCGCGCCGGCCGGTCCGCCCGCGCGTCTGAGCTCGAGGAAGAGCCAGCTCGCGAAGGAGCACTCTTCGGGAATCTGGCCCAAGGAATGCGCCGCTCGAAGCGCGGCAGTGCGCGTCCGCTCGAGCGCGCGATCGCGGTTGCGATGCTTGGCGTAGCTCCAGAGATAGGCTTGCCGCAGGCGCTCGCTCAAAAGCTCGCGGACGACGCGGCGACGGTCGGTATCGTGCTCCCATCCGCGCGCGGCCAGGATACGCTGCCGCTCGAGCTGGAAGGTCGCCTCGGCGGATCGTGGGGACTCGCGATTCGTGGCCGGCTCCTTTCCTCGGGATCGATGTCCTGCCCATTGTAGACTGTCCGGTTGCCGCAGCGCAGCCAGTGACCGCGCGCGGCTCATGGCCAGTAAAACGACGAGGAGCCTATGTCCCAAAAGTGCGAGATGCCTCTGCACGGCCTGACCGTGGTGATCGACACCACCGGCCCGCGGGTCTACATCGGCCGCTACGATCAGGAGGACGCGAACGGCATCCTGCTCCACGACGCCGACGTGCGCGACCTCGAGTCGATCGAGGCGAAGGAACCGTATGTGCGCCGATCCGCCAAATACGGCGTGTTCAAGAATACCGATCGGGTGAAGGTGCCCCACGCCGAGGTGGTGTCGGTGCGCCGCCTGTCGGAGATCCCGTCGGAGTAGCGCGTTCGTCGGCGCTGCGCGCGAGGTAGATCCACCCTCCCGCCGACTCGAGCGAGAGCCGGCCCGCGCCGCCGCCCGTCAGGAGCTCCCTTCGCGCGCGCGGGATGCGCGGCTCGCTGGGCGGCAGCGCTTCCGTCCCCTCGGGCAACGAGGCGAGCGTGGTGTCGCACTCGATTCGGCCGCCGATCACCGCCGCTTGGATCCGCAGCGAAGCCGAATCCGCGAGCTCGACGCGGATGTCGCCGCCCGAGGTCACGATCTGGGACTCGCCGTGATCGAGGGCGCACTCACGCAGCACGACCGGTGCGGCCAGCGCGCGAATCATCACCGGCGCGCGCGGGGATCGAACCTCGAGGCGTCCTCGCAGCAGATCGACCTGCAGCGGGCCTTCGTAGCCAAAGAGGCTAACGTCGCTGCCGTAGGCGCGAACGAAGAGGCCCGCGAGCCTTCGCGGCACCTCGAGCTCGAGCGGCCCGTCGCCCCAATCCAGCGTCACGCCGATCTCCGAGCGCGCGATGCGCAGCGGCTCCCCCCGGAGGACGCGCACGCGAGATCGATCGACGCCCCACAGGACGAGCGGATCGTTGTACATCGATCGATCGAGACTGAAGCGCGGCGCGATGCGGAGCGTCTCCTGCTCGAACAGGTCGAAGCCTCCCGCGGCGACATCGAGGCGACGAGCCGGACTCGATGGAGGACGCCTGAGCTCGCGCCACCCACGCGCGGCGTCGTGCAAGAGCTCGCGCCCGACGCCGAGAAGATCGAGGATCGCGCCGCCCAACCGCGTCGGTGGTGGACCGCCCTCGAGCCGCGCGTCTTCGATCGACGCCGCATCATCGGCGACCACGGGCTCGTGAAAGAGCGCGCGCGC